>ONIF01000020.1 GCA_900317795.1 uncultured Eubacteriales bacterium
CTCATTGCTAATTGCACATTGAAAAGGCTTGCTTTCGGAGGAAGAATGTTATAATATAGTTTCGATAGAATAGCAGTTAGGAATGATTGGGATTGAGTTGACATAATTGCACATTGCACATTGCTAATTGCTCATTGAAAAGGGGGTGAGAGAGTGGCTGAAAGAAATGTAGATGTTGATGAAAACGGGAATGTTTCCAATAAATTCAAGCTTGCAATGGCATTTAATATATGGAGGGTGCTTGATAAAGACGCATATAAGAAACAGTTTGACTATATAGACGAGAATAAATGGGTATTGTTTACGCTTGTCATGATGAGTTACAGAAAGCTGATATATTCAAGAAAGAAATCTGCACAATCCGTTGTAAGCGAAATTGCATGGGCAACGGGATATATCATACCCGAAACCATGAATTTCCGATTTTGCGGATATGATTTAAGTGCAGTAAGACACCCTTTGAAAGATAAGTATGCGATAACGGCAAATATACTTAAAAATTCGATAGATATAGATACGGCTTATGATGACGGTGAAGAAGGCTCTGTTTTGTATGAATTGAAGAAACTGCCGTTGTCATGCTGGCTGAACTTAAAAGACACGATAAAAAAGTATAACAAGACCTGGGAAGAAGATATAAGGACAAATTTATATAAATGGATGGGGCTGGGATATGAGTATGTACTTGATTTTTACAGCTTTATGAATATATGTGCATATCATCAGATAGCAACCGAGCCTTTAAAAGATGTCTGGGAACGTTACATGAAGTCGGCTGTTCAAAATCCGCTGATATATATTGCAAAGGACTTTCCCGAATACAGAACTTTCTGGACTGCATGGTATGATGAATTATACAGGTATTCCTATGAGATGTTTGACCTTGCGGAAATCTCTTTTAATTGGGATAGTGCAAAAATGCAGGAAAGAAAAAATATTCTCGTGCAGACGGGGCTTTGGGCAGACTTTTCAAACAGTCGGGGAAGTACGTCTGTCAATAAGAATGATATAGTGATAGATGCAAGAAATTTTGCGGAAAAGTGGCTTGAAAAGCCTCTTGAACCGTCGGGCAGGGAGTTGGAATTTCACGGATTTTTCACGAGCAAAAACAGAGGAAAAACTGTCGAAAACAACGGTTCGTCACCTGCACGGCAGGCAAATAATATATCCATTGACGAAATAAGGGATATTATAGATATTACACGCACGGAAAGTCCCGAAGAAGAACTCATGGACACCGACAGGGAAATAAGACAGGAAAATCTTGCTCTGCCCGAACAGAAAAAAAGTTCTTTCATGGATACGCTGAAAAACTGGTTTGCATGGAAGCCGAAAGAGGAAGAACCTCAACAGCAGGAAGAACCGCCCGAAATCAGACGTAAAAATAAATATTTGGAAGTGCTGAACGAGAGTGCGGACAACCCTGTTTTCAGAAGTGAAATAGAGGTCACAAAGGAGCATATCGAACAGATACAGACACGTCTGCAAAAATTGAATGATATATTGACAAGCCATTTTAAGCCGCATGAAATGACATATAAGAGATTTAAAAATATCATAGAAGATGCGGCAACGAGATTTTATGCAAACGTCAAAACTATGGTCAAGAGGATAAATATATTTGACACAAAGGACTATTTCAGAATATCTGACGGAAATGTGAATATGTCGGTATCCGCAAAGCAGGAAAGACTTAAAATATATACCGAGCATATCAACTATGTGAAAAAGATAGTGGAAGCGAATGAAAATATTATCAGTAAGTTGGATATGCTTTTGTTGGAGTTGACAAAACTCGATGATTTCAGTGAAGAAGCATTGAATAACAATGCGGCAATCAATGAATTGAATGATTTGATAGACCAGACAAAATTTTATAAGCAGTAAAAAACGGGGAGTGAAAAATTTCACTCTCCGTAAATTTATATCTGACAATTTTCTTTTTCATTATGCATTATGAATTATATTTATTCGTCGCCAAAGCTTATGCCGATACTTTTTGCAGATTTGATAACGGGGCTGTCAACAGGAACTTCTTTGAGTTTGCCTGCAACCTCTTTCAGAGGTACGGGAACAATTTCACCGTTTACCATGCCCGTCATATAGCCGTATTTTTCTTCAATAATGAACTGTGCGGCAGCTGCACCGAAACGTGTTGTAATAAATCTGTCGTAAGCGTCGGGACTTCCGCCTCTCTGGAAATGTCCGGGAACGGTTACACGTGTTTCCTGACCGGTAGCCTCTTCTATTTCATGTGCGATTTTGTAGGAGATTGATGGGTACATCAAGTTGGCAATCGCTTCTTTTCTTTTTTTCTTGGGGAGTTTTGCCACCTCTTCTTCAATAGCACCCTCCGCAACCGCAAGAATAGAAAAAGTTTTTCCTGCTTTTGTACGGTTCTTTATGCAGTTGATGACGTTTTTGATTTTATAGGGAATTTCGGGGATAAGAATGACATCTGCACCGCCTGCAATACCTGCATAGAGAGTAAGCCAGCCTGCTTTATGTCCCATGCATTCCACGATGAATACACGTCCGTGAGAAGTAGCGGTAGTGTGTATGCAGTCTATGACGTTGGTAGCGATGTCAACGGCACTCTGAAAGCCAAAAGTTACATCTGTACCCCAAATATCGTTGTCGATAGTTTTCGGCATACTGACAACATTCAAGCCTTCTTCGGAAAGCATATTGGCACTTTTGTGAGTACCGTTTCCGCCAAGTACAACAAGGCAGTCCAATTTCATGGCATTGTAATGTTTTTTCATTTCGGCAACTTTGTCAATGCTTGTTTCGTCGTCAATGACACGCATAAGTTTGAAAGGCTGTCTTGATGTGCCGAGAATCGTTCCGCCTATGGTGAGAATGCCCGAAAAATCCTCGGGTTTCATCAAGCGATATTCTCCCTCGATAAGACCTCTGTAACCGTCAACAATGCCGTAGATTTCCACATTGTTTCCGTAATGCTCATACAAGCCCTTTGCAAGACCTCTTATGGCAGAGTTCAAGCCCTGACAGTCACCACCGCTTGTAAGTATTCCAACTCTTTTCAATTTTAATGCACTCCTTTGCTCGGTAATATATCTAATGACAATTTTACAATATTTTAAATAAATTTACAATAGAATATTGAAAAAAATTGTCATAAATTTTCATCGTAGTTTTTATTAAAGTTCTCGCTTGTAAGGGGAATGAACTGTCTTTCCTCGTTGATGGTGGTGATTTTTTCGGAGAGGGCTTTTTTAGCCATGTCGGAAAATTCACGTTGAGAGTTATGCACTTTTTTTCCACGCCTGTCAAGCAGTTCATAAGTTGTATCGGATTTTTGTATTCTCGTATTGAGGACATCTTTTTTAAGGGTGTCAATGATTTTGAAAGAACGTTCTATCAGGTCGGGGGATTCTATGGGGAAAACAAGTTCTACACGTTTATCAAGATTTCTCTGCATCCAGTCGGCAGAACCCATATATATTTCGGGCTGACCGCCGTTTTCAAAAATAAAGATACGGCTGTGTTCGAGGAGCTGTCCGACAATGCTGTGAACGGTGATATTTTCGCTGATACCCTTTATATCGGGGACTAAACAGCATATTCCACGAACGATGAGAGTGATTTTAACGCCTGCCTGAGAGGCTTTATAAAGCAGACTGATAATATCGGGGTCAACGAGAGAATTTATTTTTGCGGTAATGCCCGAGGGCAAGCCTTTTTGTGCATTCTCTGTTTCACGCTTTATCATATCTTCAAAGAAAGAACGCAAGCCTGTGGGGGCAACTTTCATTTTGTTATAGACGGGGGGAGTGGAATAGCCTGTAATGACGTTGAAAAGGGAGGAGGCATCTTCACCGAATTTTTCGTTACAGGTAAACATTCCTATATCGGTATAGAAACGTGCAGTAATGTCGTTGTAGTTGCCCGTACCCATGTGGAGATAACGTCTGATACCGTCTTGTTCACGTCTGACGACAAGAAGAATTTTACAGTGAGTTTTCAAGCCTGCCAGACCGTATATGACATGACAGCCCGCTTTTTCGAGTTTCTTTGCCCAGCCTATGTTGTTTTCTTCGTCAAAGCGTGCTTTCAGTTCGACTAAAACGGTGACTTGTTTGCCGTTTTCAGCGGCTTTTATGAGGGCGGCAACTATCGGGGAGTTTCCGCTGACACGGTAAAGCGTTTGTTTGATGGCAAGTACGTCTTTATCATTTGCCGCCTGATTAACGAACTTAATGACGGATTCAAAGCTTTCATAAGGGTGATGAACCATTCTGTCTTTTTCACGGATAGCCGCAAACATATCATCATAGCCGAAGAAATCCGCAGGCGGATTGACGGGAGTGATAGGCTTGAATTTAAATTCATCGGGAATGCTTTTGATATTTGCGAATTTATTAAGGAAAGTAAGGTCAAGAGGTCCCGATACCTCGTGCATTATCTCGTAGTCGATTTTGAGCATATCTGTCAGAAATTTTTTCAGAGCCTCATCACATTTTGAAGTTATTTCTATTCTGACAGGGTCGCCACGCTGACGTTTTTTAAGGGACTGTTCTATTTCAACAAGGAGGTCATCTGCATCTTCGTCAATGTCAAGGTCGGAATCCCTTGTGATTCTGAAAGGACAGCAGGCTTGAATTTCATAGAGTTCAAAGAGGTCTGAAAGTCTGTTGATAATAATATCTTCAAGCATGACGAAAGCCCTGCCGTTTTCGGAGGGAACTTCAATAAATCTGTCGAGAATGGAGGGAACCTGCACGACTGCAAAAATATCTTCACCGTTGTTGTTCACAAGTCTGACAGCGATATTAAGACTTCTGTTTGCAAGCAGGGGAAAAGGTCTTGAAGTATCGACAGCGAGGGGAGTGAGAACAGGGAAAAGGAATTTGTCAAAATATTCGTCAACGGTTTGTTTTTGTATTTTATTGAGTTCTTTTATTTTAAGGAAACGGAGTTTGCATTTTTTAAGTGCGGGAATAATAGAGCGTTGGAAACAGGAATACTGTTTTTTTACGAAGCGTTGGATTTTTGCGGTAAGTTCGGGGAAAAGCTGAGCGGAGGTCATGCCCGAAGCGTCTTTGTCATCAGCCTTTGAGTGCATTTTGTCCATGACACCCGCAACCCTCACCATGAAAAATTCATCTAAGTTGGATTCCGTGATAGAGAGAAATTTCACTCTCTCCATAATGGGATTTTCTTTTTCAAAAGCTTCCTCAAGCACACGGCTGTTAAAGTCCAGCCAACTGAGTTCTCTGTTGAGATAGGGGCAGTCTGACCGTGAGGAAAGCGAGGGGGCAGACTTGGATTTTTTAGAAGTTTTTTTGATTTTTTGGTCATCTTTTTTCTTTTCACTCAAAGTATATCACCTTTCTTTTAATTTCTGTTTTGTTGTAAATAATTATAACAAAGATTTTTGCAATTATCAAGATTTTATGTAGAAATTGTTTAAAAAATGCAGTAAAAAGGGGATAAAGCATAAAGACTGCCTTATCCCGTTGAATTCAGTTAAAGAGTTTTTTGACTTTTTCGAAGAAACTTGTACTTTTCTGATAGTTTGCGGACTGACAGAGGGCATCGAAATTCTGCAAAGCCTCTTTCTGCTTGTTGTTGAGGTTGCGTGGAACTTCAATAGTGACCTTGACATATTGGTCACCTCTGCCTTT
Organism: uncultured Eubacteriales bacterium; assembly: GCA_900317795.1. Classification (GTDB taxonomy): domain Bacteria; phylum Bacillota; class Clostridia; order Oscillospirales; family Acutalibacteraceae; genus UBA1213. Next base: position 5,652 of record ONIF01000020.1, read on the forward strand.
GGAATTAAGGTGCTGAATGCCCTTGCCTTTGAGTTTGAAAACGTCACCGGGCTGAGTACCTGCATGGACATTGTAGCTGACTTTGCCGTCAAGAGTGGGAACGATAACTTCATGACCGAGAGCCGCCTGAGTGAAAGTAAGAGGAATTTCGCACCAAACGTCATCGCCCTTACGTTCAAATATATCGTGTCTTTTAACGTTGATATAAACATGAAGGTCACCGGAAGGTCCGCCATTGTATCCGCTGTTGCCGTGACCGCTGATATTAAGTATTTGTTCGTGGGCGATACCTGCCGGAACGGTGACAGTAACAGTTTTGGTAGTTTTGGTTCTGCCTGCACCCGAGCATTTCTTGCAGGGATTTTCGATAATTTTTCCCTTGCCACGACATTTTTCGCAGGTCTGAGTAGTCTGAACGACACCGAAAGGAGTACGTTTATTGACAGTAGTCTGACCTTTTCCGTTGCAGGCAGGGCAGGTTTTAAGGTCTGTACCTTTTTCTGCTCCCGTGCCGTTGCACTCTTTACAGGTATCGATAATATCATATTGTATTTCTTTTTTGCAGCCCTTTGCCGCTTCCTCGAATGTGATTGTAACAGAAGTTTCGACATCAGAACCTTTTCGGGGAGCATTTCTGTTTCTTGCGGAGCTTCCGCCGAAACCTCCGAAGAAACTGTTGAAAATATCATTCAAGTCAATGTCCTGTGCAAAAGGATTTCCGCCGCCGTAGGCTGTCGAGCCTGCTCCATAGTTCGGGTCAACTCCCGCAAAGCCAAATCTGTCATATCTTGCACGTTTTTCTTTATCGGAGAGGACTTCATAAGCCTCATTTACTTCTTTAAATTTAGCCTCTGCCTCTTTATCATTAGGGTGCAGGTCGGGGTGATACATTTTAGCCTGTTTTCTGAAAGCCTTTTTCAATTCGTCATCAGAAACACCCTTTTCCACTCCGAGCACTTCATAATAATCCCTTTTATCTGCCATATCAATTCCCCCAAAATTCTGTGTAATGCATAATTCATAATGCATAATTCATAATTGCGGTTTTATTCAATTACATGATAATACATTGTTCAAGAATTTGCAAGAATAAATTTGAAAAAAGGGAAAACCCGATAAATTTACAGGCTTTCCCGTTTTATCAATAAAGAATTTCTAATTATTCAACGTCTTTGTAGTCGGCATCATAAACACCGTTGTCACCCTGGGGAGCCTGCTGCTGAGCGGCACCCTGTGCGGCAGCGTCCTGATAGAGCTTTTCGGATACGGAATACATTTTCTTCTGAAGGTCGTCTTTTGCAGACTGTATCATATCCATGTTATTCTGTGCAAGAGCGGATTTAACGCTTGCCACTTTCTGCTGAAGTTCGTCTTTGTCGGCAGCGGAAATATGCTCACCGTTTTCGGAAATGAGTTTTTCAACGGCATAAACGAGGTTTTCAGCGTCATTTCTTCTGTCAACTTCCTCACGGCGTTTTTTATCCTCTGCCGCATACTGTTCAGCGTCACGAATAGCCTTTTCAATATCATCTTTACTCATGTTTGTATTGGAAGTAATGGTGATATGCTGTTCTTTGCCTGTACCGAGGTCCTTTGCGGATACGTTTACGATACCGTTGGCATCTATATCAAAAGTAACTTCTATCTGAGGAACACCACGCATTGCAGGGAGAATGCCGTCAAGCTTGAACAAGCCGAGCTGTTTGTTATCCCTTGCAAACTCACGTTCACCTTGAAGAACGTTTACTTCAACCTGAGTCTGATTGTCAACAGCGGTTGAGAAAATCTGGCTTTTCTTTGTAGGAATGGTTGTATTTCTTTCAATAATCTTTGTCATAACTCCGCCCTGGGTTTCAACACCGAGAGAAAGAGGAGTAACGTCAAGGAGCAAAAGACCTTCTTTTTCGCCCGAGAGAACGCCTGCCTGGATACAAGCACCGATTGCTACGCATTCATCGGGGTTAATGCCCTTAAAGGGTTCTTTGCCTATGAAAGATTTCACAGCGTCCTGTACAGCGGGAATTCTTGAAGAACCGCCTACCATAAGAACCTTATCTATTTCGTTGATGGAAAGACCCGAGTCTTTGAGAGCCTGACGAACAGGTCCCATAGTTTTTTCAACGAGGTCTGCTGTAAGTTCATTAAACTTTGCTCTTGTAAGAGTGTAGTCAAGGTGTTTAGGACCTGTTGCGTCTGCCGTGATGAACGGGATATTGATAGCAGCGGTTGTAATGCCCGAAAGTTCTATTTTAGCCTTTTCAGCCTCATCTTTCAGACGCTGCATAGCGGTCTTGTCGCCCGAGAGGTCTATGCCTGTATCGTTTTTGAAACTCTGGATAAGCCAGTCAATAATTTTCTGGTCGAAGTCGTCACCGCCAAGACGGTTGTTGCCTGCGGTAGCCAAAACTTCCTGCACACCGTCGCCCATTTCAATAATAGATACGTCGAAAGTACCACCGCCTAAGTCGTAAACCATAACTTTTTGGTCATTCTCTTTATCCACACCGTAGGAAAGTGCGGCAGCGGTAGGCTCGTTGATAATTCTCTTTACATCAAGACCTGCAATTCTGCCTGCATCTTTTGTAGCCTGACGCTGAGCGTCCGTAAAGTATGCAGGAACGGTAATAACAGCCTGGGTAACGGTTTCACCGAGATAAGCTTCGGCATCTTTTTTCAGCTTGCCGAGAATCATAGCGGAAATTTCCTGAGGGGTATAGTCTTTTCCGTTGATGTTTACTTTGTAGGAAGTACCCATTTGTCTTTTGATAGAAGCGATAGTATGATCGGGGTTGGAAACAGCCTGACGCTTTGCGACCTGACCGACAAGTCTTTCACCGTTCTTTGCGAATGCAACCACAGAGGGAGTTGTTCTCGAACCCTCGGCATTTGCGATAACAACAGGCTCACCGCCTTCAAATACTGCTACACATGAATTGGTCGTACCCAAGTCAATACCAATAATCTTTGCCATAATAAATTACCTCCAATTTTTTATAATGCACAATGCACATATAATTCATAATTCATAATGCATAATGCATAATTATTATCTTGAAAAATTTCTGACTGTTAAATTCCATCATAATGCAAAATTATGAATTATGAATTATGCATTATGAATTAGTTATCTGTACCATAGCGTGACGGATAATTTTGTCACCTATTTTATAGCCTTTCTGATACACAAGGGAAATGCAGTCATCTTCCAATTCCTTGTCGTCTGTACGGGAAATTGCATTGTGGAGTTCGGGGTCGAATTTTTCTCCTCTTTCTCCGAAAGACTGCACATTCAGCTTTTCAAAAGCATTGTCAAGCTGTTTTTGTATCATGCCCAGACCTTTTCTGAAATCATCTGAAATGTCAACATTTGAAGCCATTGCAAGTGCAAAATTGTCTGCAACAGGCAGGAATGCCTCAACAGTTGCGGCTGTTGCATTCTCGTATGTCGAAAGCTTCTCCTTTTCGGTACGCTTTCGATAGTTGTCATACTCTGCCGCAAGTCTTAAAAACTGGTCTTTCTGCGTGGCAAGCTCTTTTTTGAGTTTGTCAGTTTCTGTTTCGGCTTCGGTTTCCGCAGCTTCTTCAGCGGTTTCTTCTGTTTTTATTTCTTCTTCATTAGCCAAATTCATTAAACTCCTTTCACCGACAATTCAGAACCCAAGCATTTCACTTAAAAGTGTTCCTACCGTATCGGCAGCATATTCAAGAGCTGCAATAATTTTCGGATAGTTCATTCTCACAGGTCCAACGATTGCCAGAGCACCCGAGCATTCTTCGGAGGCTTTATAATGTGTCACTATAAAGCTTAAATTTGTCAATGCGGGGTTGTGCAGTTCGCTTCCGATAAGCACATCATACTTACTGTTTTCGGTTGAAAGCAGTTTTGAAAGTTCGGAGGAGTGTCCGAGAAGTTCCATAACTTTCTTTCCGTCAGCCGAGGCAAGTTCGGGCATTGTAAATAAATTTGCCTGTCCCTTGATAAAAACGCCTGTTTCTGAGGCATCTTTTGCGGCATCGTGCACCGCTACCAGCATATTCGGCACTATCATGGACATTTCACCGAGTGAAACGGCGGTTGTTTGCATAAATGCAGGGGTGACAGCCGTCACAGGCATATTTTCAAGCTTTTCGTTCATCAGCTTTTCAAACGTTTCCACAAGCTGTTGAGTGATGAGAAAATCACATCTGAAAAGCCTTGTTTTGACCGAGCCTGTCGAAGTGATAAGCACCGCCATAGCGGTATAACCGCCTGTCTGCATGAATTTCACACGCTTTATAACGGCTTTTTCACTTGTCGGAGATGCCGCTGCCGCTGCACAGCCCGTTATTCTTGAAAGCACATCTGCCGCAGTTTCAAGCAGGTTTTCGGGGGTGTTTGCACTCATATAAAGCGTATCGCTCAAAGCGGTTTTCTCTCTTTGACCAAGTTCGGAGGGTTTCATAAGCTTATCTATATAAACCCTGTAACCCAGTTCGGTAGGCACTCTGCCCGAGGAAGTGTGAGTCTGCTCCAAAAGACCGAGATTTGCAAGCTCTGCCATATCATTCCTTACAGTTGCGGATGACACGCTGAAATCCAGCACATCGCACAAAGCCTTTGAACCGACAGGCTCACCGCTTTTTATGTATTCTTCGACAACTGCTTCAAGAACTTTCATTTTTCTTTGAGTCGGTTCCATTAAAGCCACCTCTTTGCATTAGCACTCTCAACATCAGAGTGCTAATCTATTTATAGAGTAACATTATTCAACAGAAATGTCAAGTATTTTTTTATAAAAAAAATCGTCTTACACCATATTTTACAAAAAAATAGTTGAAATTATTCTACTCTGCCTTTGAAAATATATGTTATCATATAAATACACTCTTAAAAAAACGTTTGTGCGGTTTCATACCCCCTAAACTGCACAAACGTTTTTTAATTCATAATGCACAATTCATAATGCATAATTATTTTATGAAATTTTGCTTTATTTGAGCGGAAAGTGCTGTTGACAGGGAGAAAGTTTGTATATATAATGGTACTGTTGAAAAAATGATAATTTATAGTAAACGACAAAATAAATTGTCCTATGTCATTCCGAGCGAAGCGAGGAATCTTTGAAAGATTCTTCGTCACTTCGTTCCTCAGAATGACAAAAGGAATTACAAGAGGTAGAAAGTATGGCATTTGTGGAAGTAATATGCAAGAACTGCGGAGGTAAAATCATACTTGATGACAAGCTGAAATCGGGTGTATGTGAGTACTGCAAAACGACGTTTGTAAGAGAAGAACAGAATATCACCAATCACTTTCACAACAATACAACAGTTGTGTATAATACGGACAGTACCATTGAAGAAAAGCTGAAAAGTGCAGATGTGCATTTGAATAAACTGAATAATTATGAAAATGCGAAAGAAATATATGAGTATGTCATAAAGAATAAAGCTGACGATTATCGTGGCTGGTGGGGAATGGCACTTGTCCTCAGCCGTAAACTGACATATATCGAATGTGATGCAGATAGGTTTGCCGAAATTAAGGGATATGCGGAAAATGCGATGAAAGTTGCAGACGGAGAGCATAAAAAAGAAATATCTGCTTTATGGAACGATTACAGCCGAAAATTTGAAGAACATAAGGAAAAAGAACGCATTGAAAGGCAAGAAAAAGAAAATATCCGTCTTGCCCTCGAGAAAAAACAGAAAAAAAGCCGTGCCATTCGTAAAAGTATAGGGATAGCGTTGTCGCTTATATGCAATATAGGCTTGCTGATATGGTATTTCAGTATGGAAGATATATCGGAACTGAATGAAAACGACTGGACAGCACTGTTTATTTTTCTGGGAGTGCTTTTCGGAAATTCCATACTTACAACGATTTTCGGAAAAATCGGTTCAACTGCAAGCTGTGCAGGCTTGCCCCTCATCGTCAATATTATCACAATCGCAACAACGATTATTAAAGGCTTTTGGGGAAATGAACATGACATTGTAGTAATTATCATAGGGGCAATTATATTTATAGCAGGCGGATTAGTGGCGGTTGCTGTATGTTCATTCATTCCTTTGGTTGCCTTTAAAGACAGCTATATTTCCAGTGCGGACACCTATGTTATTTTAGACGAAGAACTTGAAGATTGAAAAAAACAGGCTGTACGCTTTTTTAATTCATAATTCATAATGCATAATTATTGCAGAAAAGTCCACTTTATTAAAAACAGACTGTATGCTTTTTTCAATTCATAATTCATAATGCATAATGCATAATTATTGCGAAAAAACGGGCTGTATGCTTTTTGATGTGAGCATACAGCCTGTTTTTTAAAGGGGTAGTTTATGAAAATTTACGTTGCTTTAAAAAGAATATCGCCCCTGCACTCAAAATCATTAAAAATACGGCAAACAAATATGTTTCGTTGCAGTCGCTTGTATTCGGGATAATAAGGTCGCCTATCGAGATGATTTCATAATATACATTCAGATAATAAAGCTTGTCAACAGGTTCTTCATATATATATATATTTTCAAGAGAATCGGGGTTGGGATTTTTTGTATCAAAATAAACTTTGAATTTGAGCGACTTTCCAACGACAGCCTCTTTTATAGGCACATTCGACGTACTGTTCCATGTGAGGTCATTTTCGGGCTCATAATTTCCCCAACTGTCCGTCCATTCACCGTCAAGACGTACTTTGAACTGCAAATATCTTTCGCCTGTCAATTCAAAATCAATACTCCAATCGACAATCATATCTTCCGTAACTTCATCAACCGTAACAATACCCTCATAAAGTCCGTCACCGTCATCGTCTGTAAGGGGAACATCATCTTTCCAGCCGTTGAAACTTCCCACAACTCCGACCTTGTGTGACGGAATATCGGACACTTTTGAGATTTCAGCCGATACGCTTACTGCCGACAATGTCCCTACCGTGAACAACACGGCACATACAAGCAGGATTTTCATAACATTTCTTTTTAACATCTTCAAGACCTCCCAAAAAATATATCTTTACATATAAAGTACAGTTTTTACTTATTTTGTTACATAATTTTAGCAAAAAATTTATTTTTTATTTTCCTTGAAGTGAAAGACATTTTTGTTTATAATAGAGTGTGTGATTTTCTGAAAGAAAGGGCGATAAGAATGAAGATAGTTTTGACGGACGCACAGACAGTTGTTGATAAAATCGTAAGTGCAGATGTGCTGAAAGAGTTTGGAGAGGTCACGGAATACGGACTTCTTGCCTATGAAGATGTTGCAAAGGCTATTGAAAATGCTGATATAGTCGTATGCAACAAGACACTTTTGAATGAATACAGTATGCGTTTTGCAAAAAAGCTGAAATATATCGGACTTTTTGCAACGGGCTATAATAATATTGACATTGACTATTGCAGAAAGGTTGGTGTGACTGTATGTAATGCAGGCTCGTATTCGACAAATGCTGTTGCACAGCATACTTTTGCATTGATTTTGGAGCATTTCAATAAAACCGCTGAATATAATCAGTATGTGCATGACGGCAAGTGGAAACGCAGTCCAACCTTTTCGCCGTTTGTATATCCTCTTAATGAACTTTACGGAAAAACTTTCGGCATAGTCGGCATGGGGGCGATAGGTCAGGCTGTTGCAAAAATTGCAGACGCTTTTGGGATGAGAGTGATTTTTTATAACAAAAGTGAAAAAAATATCCCCTACGGCACACAAACAACTTTTGAAAAACTGCTTGAAGAAAGTGACATCATATCGGTGCATTGTCCGTTAAATGCACAA
>ONIF01000042.1 GCA_900317795.1 uncultured Eubacteriales bacterium
GATTTGTGGCACCTGAAAGATATGCACGATGCCTTGCGCGCAACCGGACGCGATATCGTATACAGTATCTCCAATTCCGGTAAGATCCCCATGGCTCCCTACCTGGAGCGGTATGCCGAATGCTGGCGTACCACCGGCGATATCCGCGACGAGTGGAAGAATATGTCCAAGATCGGATTCGGCGGCCAGGATCAGTGGGGGCCGTACAAGAAACCCGGTCGCTGGCCCGATGCCGATATGCTCGTGGTGGGCAAGGTAGGCTGGGGCCCCAAGACGCATCGGTCCCGGCTTACGCCCGATGAACAATATACACACATGACCCTGTGGTCGATTCTGGCTTCGCCGATGCTGATTGGCTGCGATATGGCCGATATGGATGCGTTTACCCGGAGCCTGCTCTGCAACAATGAGGTGCTGGATGTGAACCAGGATCCCCTGGGCCTTCAGGCTTCGCGAGTGGAAGGGGACTGGAACGTGAAAAATGACGGTACCTACGCCATCTATTGCAAACCGCTGGAGGACGGAAGCGTTGCCATTGCCTTGTTTAACCTGACAACGGCTCCCAAACGAATCGGGTTCGTGCCCCGTTCGCTGGGGATGGTGGGAACACAGCACCTGCGCGACCTTTGGCGTCAGCAGGATTTGGGATCGATTTGGTTCCGTGACAGATGGGAAACGGAAGTGGCTCCTCATGGCACCGTTTTCCTGCGGGTTACGCCCGGTACGACGGGAGAACAAATCGTGGGTATGACGAGGTAGGAGGCTGAATCGTTTTAAAATCAGGGTACGCGAAAAAACGCTGAAAATTTTTGAAAAAAGTTTTGGAGGTTAGAAAAAAAGGTGTATCTTTGCATTCCCGTTCGGACGACGAGCGGGATTTTTTGAGAAGTTCATTGATGTCATCATCTTTTCTTGCAGTTGCGAGTGACTTCGGGATAAACACTCTGACACCGTTGGAAACTGCGATTACACCGCCTTTTACGACATCCGTAACAACACCTGTCACAACCGCTTTGTCCTCACAAGCCTTGACGATTTCGTCCCAGCCCTTCTGAGAATCTATAATTCTCTTTGAGAGGAGGATAGTACCCTCCTGGTCGTTTGTTTTCATAATTTTGAGGTCAAGCACATCGCCTATTTTGACGAGATCCTCTGTCTTGGCATTGGGGTCGCTTGAAAGCTCATCAAGAGGAACGATACCGGTTTGTTTTCTGCCGACATCAACTCTTACTTCAGTTGGTGTAATTTCCACAACAACACCCTTTACCCTTCCATCTGTATTATAAGTTTTGAGAGATTCCTCCAAAAGCTCCTTAAAGTTTTCTTCGCCTTCCTCAACCTTTTTCATTTCTTCTTTAATTTCTTCTGTCATGGTTTGTAAAACCTCCTTTATAATGCTTGCCGGAGTTGACGCACCGGCTGTAACACCTGCACGACAGGCTTTTTTCAATGCCGACTTCGGCAGTTCGCCGGCAGTTTCGATTAGATACGTTTCCTCACACTTACTCTTGCAGATGTCAAAGAGTTTATTTGTATTGGAACTGTGTTTTCCGCCTATCACAAGCATAAGATCCGACTGAGATGCCAATACTTCCGCTTCTGACTGTCTTACAGACGTCGCATTACATATTGTACCATAAATTTTTAGATTTGTACAGAGTTTTTTCAATATTTCCAAAGATTTTTTCCATTCTGCCACATCAAAAGTGGTCTGAGCAACGACACACACACTTTTTTCACGTAAATGTGGATTTTCTTTCAATATTCTCTCCAAATCATTGCTATTCGGAAAAGTATGGTATTCCGAATGGCAGTATCCTATTATGCCTTGTACTTCGGGGTGATTTTGATTGCCTGCAATTAGTATTATATCACAAAGTTTTGAATGTTGCAACACTATATTATGAATTTTTTTTACAAAGGGGCAGGTTGCATCACGGTAGTCCAAATTCATGGACTTTATTTCATTTTCGGTACTTTCGGGAATGCCGTGTGCCCTTATGACAAGCACGGAGTTTTCATCGACATCTTGGAGAGTTTCTGCTATTTTCACTCCCCTTTCCTCAAATTCACGCACCTTTTGCGGATTGTGTATGATGGGACCGAGCGTAAATACGCTTTTTCCCTCGTCAAGAAGTTCTTCAACTATATTTATCGCACGGTTTACGCCAAAGCATAAACCTGCCGATTTTGCGACAGTTATTTTCATTTCAAATCCTTTTCCCTCATATTTTTAATTTCTCCCATTATCATTCTGCTTGCATTTCTGTATTCTTCGGGAGTACCCTTTTCAAGACCGAGTTCTTTGGGTGTCATAGGCTTTCCTATGGAAACGGTGATTTTTTGGAAAAGTTTGTATTTCTTATTTTTAGGTGTGATACACACGGGGATTACAGGAACATTCATTTGATGGGCAATAATTGACGCACCCGATTTCGGTCTTAAAAACTCACCTGTTTTGGAGCGTGTACCCTCTATGAATATTCCGAGAAGTCTGCCTTTTTTAACAACTTCCTCCGCTTCATTGATAGCCTTGCCGTCACCAGCCCCACGCTGTACGGGAAAAGCCCCCAGCCACCTTATTACCATTGCACCGAACGGATTTTTAAACAACTCCGCTTTTGCCATATAATATATCTGCCTTGGCACGCATACCCCCAGCATAATCGGGTCATGGTTGGAAAGGTGATTGGAACAGATGATATACGCACCCTTTTTGGGAATATTCTTTTTCCCGTTCACTTTGTAGAAAAACATCAGTTTATATATCGGAATCAGCAGGCACCTGCCTATGAAATACAATGCATTCATTAAATATCTGCCCTTTCCCTTATTATCTCGGTTATTCTCTTAACGGCTTCTTCCAGCGTCATATTTGACGTATCGACAGTTACGGAATTTTCGGCAGGCTTCAGGGGTGCAATTTCCCTGTTGCTGTCGTTGTAGTCTCGCTTGACTATATCCGTAAGCACGGTTGTATAATCCGCTTCTTCGCCCTTTTCGGCAAGCTGTAAAACACGCCTTTCCGCTCTTATTTCGGGCGATGCCGTCAAAAATATTTTCACCTGTGCATTCGGCAGAACTACCGTTCCTATATCCCTGCCGTCCATGATGACATTATCTCTCTTTGCAAAATTCCTCTGCAAGTCAAGCAGATATTTTCTGACCTGAGGTATTGCAGAAACCGTTGACGCTGCCATTGATACATTTTCTGTACGGATTTCCTCCGACACATCAACATCGTTCAATAATATATGCTGTTCACCGTTGAGGAAAACAATACTTATATCTATTTCATGCAAAAGTTTTTCAACAGCATTGCTGTCGCCCTCATCTACGCCTTTTTTAATGCAGGCAAGTCCCACTGCCCTGTAAATAGCCCCCGTATCAACATACACAAATCCCAATGCAGATGATACTTTTTTTGCAATCGTGCTTTTGCCTGCCCCTGCAGGACCGTCTATTGCTACCGCTATCATACATTATCCCCCCAAAATATCATATTTATACAAACATTATAGCATATTTTTCCAAAATTACAATAACAAAATCCCCGATTTCTTCAAAAAAATCGGGGATTTATATTTATCCTTCAATCTTATTTTCTTCAAGCATTTTGATACCCTTGCAAAGATATACAACAAATACTACCGTCTTTGCAATATTCAGACAGCCTGTAATCAATGTCAAAAGCAATTCTATCGAGGGGAAAAAGACATTTGCAAAACCGGACAATATTGCCACCACTGCAAGCACTATCACAACTGTACAAACCGTTTTGCCGTTGTTGTCAATCTTTGTATTGCCCGATTTCTGAGCCAGACTGCGAACACCGTTTATAATGCAAATCATTACAATTACTCCAAGCACTTTTACCGCAAGTGAAAGTACAGAGCCAACCCAGCCCTTGAAAAATGCACTTACTACGGAAACGATAATTCCTGCAACAATAAATATCAACGCATTGTCAAATTCCTCGTCATCTGTTTTTGCCTCATTTACGCCTGCTATCTGCATGATGTAAGCCACTATCGCCAAAATCATGGAACCAAATCCCAAAATAATGAATATAGAACCTCCGCCCATTGCTTCGGCAACCTGCTGAGAAGATATATCGTCTTTACTTCCAAAACCGCCCATCTGGATTACCGACACCAACACGATAAGTGCTGCAATCGACGTACCCACAATGTCCAGTATTCCCGCAATTTTTAGGGTTTTCAAGCCCTCATAAGCTTTTCCGAATTTTGCCACTTTAATTTCTTTTTCTTTCATCTCACGCATTTTATTCATTTCCTTTCAAATTATTTTGTGTTTTTGAACTGAAAATATAATACCATACACCGACAAAAAATCGCATAAAAAATTCCCGACTTTCAAAATGAAAAAGTCGGGAACTTTTTACTTTTTATCATTCAGTTTGTAACATTTACTTCAAAGTATTTCTTTGCAATAGTGCCTGTACTGTCTTTGACTTTTACACACACATTATAACCTGTGGCTTTATAAGGCTTTACAGCTACTTTTGCATTTGTACTGTAATTCTGTTTTACAGTCCATTTTGTTTCGGACTGCTTTTTATAAAGCACTGCATAAGTATAACTGCCCATACCGCCTGTTGCTTTTGCATTCACCGTAAATGTACTGCCGTATTTGATAGAATTTGCAGAAATCGTTGAGTTATTGGCAAGCTTTGCATTGACTTTTACGTCAAAGAATTTTTTCACAATCGTTCCACTGCCGTCTTTGACCTTTACGCATACACTGTAATCCGTTGCCTTTGCAGGCTTTACGACTATTTGGGAATTTGTTGAGTAATTCTGCTTTACAGTCCAGTTTTTATCACTGTTTTTCTTATAGAGAACGGCATACGTATATGAACCTGCTCCGCCCGTTGCCTTTGCATTCAAAGTGACCGTTCCGACCAAAACAATCGTATTTGCCGAAATTGTACTGTTATTTGCAAGGGCATTTTCAACAAATTTCAGTTTGTTTCTTTTTGCATATAAATACGCTTCGGTATCCTTTGTGCCGTATATGGTAACATCTTCGGTAAAACAAAATGCATTACTGCCTATATAATTGACTGTTGCAGGGATATATACTTTTTTAAGTTCGGGACAGTCGCAAAATGCACACATTCCTATGTTTGCAACTCCAAAAGGCATTTCCACTTCCGTTATTTTCTGACAGCCCTGAAATGCATATTCCGATATGTATGAAACACTATTCGGAACGGTATATTTCCCCGACTTTCCTGCCGGAAACTGCATAAGCCTGTTCATATCTTTTGTAAAAAGTACTCCGTCACGGGATATATAATTTGCATTTCCCGACGCAACAAGGATTTTTTCAAGCGAATAGCATTCGCAGAATGCACCATAGCCTATGCTTGTCACTCCTGCAGGTATTGTAACTTCTTTGATTTTGATACAGTAGCCGAAAGCATACGTACCTATTTTTTTAAGAGATGACGGCAAAGTAAGGCTTGCAATATTCTCGCACCCTGCAAATGCCATATTTCCTATATCCTCAATGCTGTCGGGCAGAGTAAGCATTTTCACATTCTCGCACGTATTAAATGCCTCACTTGCTATTCTTGTAACAGGCTTTCCGTCTATCTCAGACGGCACGGTTATTTTAATTCCCGTACTGTTGCATTTGTCGATAGTAACTGAATTTCCCGAAACAGTGTATTCAAAACTGCCGTAAGTTGCGGCATTGACGGAAATTTCCCCCGAAATACCCGTATAATCAAGCACGCCCGTCATTTCCGCACCTGCAAGCACTGCCGTACAAAGCATTACCGCAAGCACCCTTTTCCAAACTTTCATAAAAATCACTCTTTCCTCTCAAAAATCAAAAACACATTTCTTACCCCATTGCACACCTTTTTTTCCGTTATATGTTTCCACTCTTATAATAGCTGTACCTTTGCTTTTGGCAGTTATCAAACCGCTTTTATCAACTGTACATACTTTTGTATCGGTTGAAGTGAAAGTTCTTGTATTTGAAGCGGAATTGCCCGGAACGTGCGTGGCAAGCCTGAAAGTCTTTCCTACCGTGAGGTTGACACGGTATGTATCAAGAGTTATCTGTGTGGCAGGCTGTTTCACCGTCACTTTGCAGGTCGCTTTTTTGCCGTTGTATGTCTTTACGGTAATAGTTGCCGTACCGATTTTTTTACCCGTTACAGTGCCGTTCGCACTCACTTCACATATACTGCTGTCACTTGATGTGAAAGTCCTCTTGTTTGAGGCTGTACCGCTTGTGACATGGGTAAGCAGTTTAAAGCTTTCTCCCACACCAAGCCATAAATCTGTTTTTTCAAGAGTTATCTTGTCGGGGGCAGGCTTTACGGTAACTTTACAAGTGGTAGTTTTTCCATTGGCAGTCTTTGCGGTAATAGTTGCCGTTCCTGCACTCTTTCCCGTTACTTTTCCGCTTTGCGATACAACAGCCACTTTGTCGTCCGAACTTGTCCATTTGACAGTTTTATCCGTTGTATTTTCGGGTGCAACCGTTGCTTTCAATGACCAGACTTCATTCACTCCTATAATAAGAGATGTCTTATCCAAAGTCACGGATTTTGCATCTATAATACTTGCATCAAGCACTTTCACTTTACAAGTGGCAGTTTTACCGTTATATGTCTTTGCAGTAACCGTCGCAGTTCCACGACTGATACCTTTTACAAGACCTGTTGCATTCACCGTACATATTTTGGGATTGCTTGATGTAAAAGTTATCTTGCTTGAAGTTTCATTTGCCGCCATGCTTACCGTAAGCTTGACACTCTTATTTTTATCCAAAGTCAAATTGGTTTTATTCAGAGTTATCTTTGAGGGGGCTTTTTTAACAGTCACCTTGCACTTTGATTCACCACCGCTTTCAGCCTTTGCGATAACATAGGCAGTTCCCACACCGACTGTTGTTATTTTGCCGTTCTTATTCACTTTCATAATGCTTTCATCTGACGAACGCAAAGTGAATTTTTCAGCCTCTCCGCCCGTTTTCGGCACGGCTTTTACTGTGAGAGAAACACTCTCGCCAAGTCCTATTGTCACTTCTTTCTCACTTATCTCGGGCACGGCTATTTCATTGAATGTAAAATTTCCTCCACGCTTATTCTGTGCGGATATAAATTCATAAGCCTTTGAGTTATACTGTGCAGTGACCTCCGCATCATTCGGTATAGACGCATTGGATATATCAAGTTCGGGATTTTCTATTCTTATCCGCTTGATACCCGACTTTTCAAAGGCATTTACACCTATTTCACTCACCGTCGCAGGCAGTTCCACGCTTTTCAGAAATCTGCATTTATAAAATGCATAGTCGCCTATTTTCTCCACTCCGTCGGGAATATTGATTTTTGACAGCTTTCGGCAGTCAAAAAATGAATATGCACCGATTATTTTCAATTCATCGGGCAGTACGACTGTTTCGGTCACATCATTGAATGTTTCGTCATAGAATTTTGTCGGTACTTTCTCGCCCTCGCCTGCGGCATAATATTTTGAGGGCTGTCCGAAAATATTTTTCAGTTCTCCGCCCGAAACGTCAACCGCATTTTCGGGATTCTGAAGCATGACAACATTCAAATCATTGATTCGCTCTTTTACAATCACCTTTGTTTTCACATCATATATCCTGTCGATATACACTCCGTAAAGTTCTTCCGTGTCGTAAAAATTATACTCGTAATTTCCGTCATACGTATATATAGCACCCGCACTTACACTTGCACCTATACTTAATACTGCCGAAAGTGCCAATACACACACCTTTCTCAATATCTTGTGAGCCTGCATAAAAAATCCTCCTCTTGCAACTATTTTTTATATATTATACTGCTTAATCACTTTCAAGTCAATCTATTTTTTATTTTCATAAAAAACTATTGACAAAAAAATTTTTTAGTGCTATGATTTGAATACAATATAGCTATCTGCATTGAAAAGAAACGTGAATTTCACTTAAATGCATTTCAGAGAGTGACGGTCAATGGGCTGTGAGCCGTCTTTGCATTCGATTTTCATGTACCGTCTTGGAGCTGTACAGTGATGAATTGTACCGTAGAACCTGCGTTAAGGGTGTCAATGAGTGACGGCACTTTATGCCGTTTAATTTAGGGTGGAACCGTGCGGACTGAGTGCCTCGCCCCTTTGTGCTTTTTTTGCATACAGGGACGGGGTTTTTTTAATGCATAATTCATAATGCATAATGCATAATTTTTAATTCACAATTCGCAATGCATAATTAGTTGCTAAATGTTTTATATGGAGGTTTTTAAAAATGATTAAAGTGGAACTGAAAGACGGTATTGTCAAAGAATTTGATGACGGTGTGAGCGTTGCAGACGTTGCCAAAAGTCTTGGCGGAGGCTTATATAAATCTGCCTGTGTTGCACGTGTTGACGGAGATGTCTGTGATTTGAGAACGGCATTAACAAAGGACTGTAAAGTGGAAATTCTCACTTTTGACAGCAAAGAGGGTAAAAATGCTTTCTGGCATACAACTTCTCATGTATTGGCACAAGCCGTAAAAAGACTTTTCCCCAACGCAAAATTTGCAATAGGTCCTGCTATCGACAGCGGTTTTTACTATGATTTTGATGTAGAAAAGCCGTTCTCTCCCGATGACTTGGAGAAAATCACGGCTGAAATGAAAAAAATTGTCAAAGAGGGTTTTGAAATAGAGAGATTTTATTTACAGCCCGATGAAGCCGTGAAAATGTTGGAAGAAATGAATGAACCCTATAAAGTGGAACTCTGCAAGGAACACACCGATAAAGGTGAGCCTATCAGTTTTTACAGGCAGGGCGAATTTACGGATTTGTGTGCAGGTCCTCACTTGATGAGTGTGGCAAATATAAAAGCTATTAAATTGACAGCCTGCACGGGTGCTTATTGGAGGGGTGACTCCAAAAACAATCAGCTTTGCAGAGTTTACGGTGTATCTTTCCCGAAAGCGTCAATGCTGGAAGAACATCTCAAAATGTTGGAAGAGGCGAAACTCCGTGACCATAATAAAATTGGTCGTGAATTGGAGTATTTCACAACGGTTGACTATGTAGGTCAGGGCTTGCCCGTACTTCTGCCAAAGGGTGCAAGAGTAATTCAGCTTTTGCAGAGATGGATTGAAGATACCGAACAGGCTCGTGGCTGCCAGCTGACAAAAACTCCTCTTTTTGCAAAAAGAGAGCTTTACAAAATTTCGGGACACTGGGACCACTATCTTGACGGAATGTTTGTATTGGGCGACCCGAATGATGAAACAAAAGAGTGTTTTGCACTCCGCCCCATGACTTGCCCTTTCCAGTATCAGGTTTATCTCAATAAACAGCGTTCCTACCGTGACCTGCCCATGAGATTGACGGAAACTTCAACTCTTTTCAGAAATGAGGCTTCGGGCGAAATGCATGGTCTTATCCGTGTAAGACAGTTCACGATTTCAGAGGGACATTATATTCTCCGCCCTGACCAGTTGGAAGAAGAATTTAAGGGCTGTCTGGAGCTTGCAAAATACTGTCTTGATACAGTCGGACTGCTTGAAGATTGTACTTTCAGATTTTCACAGTGGAATCCCGAAAATCCCAACAATAAATATGAGGGCACGGCTGAACAGTGGGAACACGCTCAGAGTGTCATGAAAAAAATTCTTGACAATATCGGGCTTGAATATGAAGTCGGCATTGATGAAGCAGCTTTCTACGGTCCTAAACTTGATATACAGTATAAAAACGTGTTCGGCAAGGAAGATACTATCGTTACAATTCAAATAGATATGCTTTTAGCCGAAAAGTTCGGTATGTACTATATAGACAGCGACGGTCAGAAAAAACTCCCCTACATCATTCACAGAACGTCACTCGGCTGTTATGAAAGAACTCTCGCCTATATGCTTGAACATTTTGCAGGTGCATTGCCGTTGTGGTTAAGCCCCGAACAGGTTCGTGTACTGCCTTTGAGCGAAAACCTTGCAGAACAGGCTAAAGAAATTGAAAGCAAACTCTTCAATGCAGGTATCAGAGTGACAACGGATTTGAGAAGTGAAAAAATCGGCTATAAAATCCGTGAAGCACAGCTTGAAAAAATTCCTTATATGCTCGTTATCGGCAATAAAGAGGTTGAAAACGGTACAGTTTCCGTGCGTTCACGCAAACAGGCTGATATGGGTTCCATGCCCGTTGACGACTTCATTAAAATGGCTCTTGAAGAAATTGCCACAAAGAAAAAATAATACATTAAAAAAAGCGTTTGCCCCGTAAAGGCAGACGCTTTTTCCAAAAAAAGGAAGTGAATGATGTTGATAAAAAAATTGGAAAATATAAAATTTCTCCCTGCGGTTCTGCTTGCCGTCATTATTTTGCTTCAGTCGGTCAATATATGCAGAATTTTTGTCAATGACAAAAAAAGCTTTTATTGTGATGAGGTCTTTTCATTCGGTCTTGCCAACAGCTTTTACCGACCTTTCATTGAATCCGACAGTGTACGTTCACAGGAACTGCATTATGTTGATGAATGGTTTTCGGGGGAAGTTTACAGAAATTATATTACCGTACAGGACAGTCAGCGTTTTAGATATGATTCCGTATGGTACAATCAGTCACAGGACAGACACCCTCCTTTATTTTATGCCGTTCTGCATACGGTATGCTCATTCTTCCCCAATACATTTTCAAAGTGGTTCGGCTTTATTCCCAATCTGATATATTTTGCCGTGACACAGATTTTTTTGTACAGGCTTGCAAAAAACCTGCTGAAATCCAAATATTATGCTTTGCTTCTCTGTTCATTTTTCGGTTTTGCTCCTGCCACCATACAAAATACCATGTTTATCAGAATGTACTGTATGCTTGTCATGTGGACTGTTATATTTATGTATCTTCATTCAAGGCTCGCCAACTTTGAAAGCGGAAACTTTGCAAAAAACTTTCTGCCGATTATGATTGTAACCGCTCTGGGTTCACTTACTCAATATCTTTTTCTGTTCGTGGCATTCGTAACGGCTGTATGTTTCTGTCTGTGGTATCTTCTTCAAAAAAAGTTCGGAATATTTCTCAAATATTCTCTTTCCATGCTGTCGGGTGTTGTTCTGTTTTTTGCGGTTTATCCCGTGGCATTCCGTCATTTGTTTCTGGAGGCTTCCTCTCCGCAAAGGAGATTTGCCGAACAATTCGTTATTGCCGTAAGATACGTGTTTCAAAATAATCTTGCTATGGCGGAAGCAGATGCCGTATGGCTTTCGGTATTCATTCCGCAAATACTGCTGTTGCTTCTCGTGCTGTCCGCACCCCTGCTTTTTCTGTTCAGAAAAGACCTTAAAAAACTTTTCCCAAAGATAAAACGCTTCTTTGAAAAAGTACGGAGCTTTTTCAAAACACGCCACTCTGTTTTTTCGTCAAAGAACTTTCCCGTTGTCATGTCAATGCTGTTTTCCGTTGCCGTGATACTCGTAATAGTGCCGTACACCGTATCATTCATGGACTTTTTTGCAGAAAGGTACCTGTATATCATATCACCGTTTGTGATACTGCTCGTTCTCGGAGCATTATACAAACTGCTCTCAAAAGTCCCTGCCGAAAAAATCCCTGCTCTTATTCTGACAGTCCTGCTTTCATACAACGTCATTTCAAGAATGTATATGCCAAAAGCCTGGAAATCCGAAAATCCTGTCGATATGGATTCCATGTTCAATCAAAACAATGTGGTGGTAATTCTTCACGACAAGAGTAATTACGATGTGCTTTCAACAGCAGCCTGCGACCTTTTCCATGCCGGAAACGTATTCTTTGCCAACTGCTGCGACATAAAAGACGACCTGCCGAAAATAAACAGCCTTCGTTCTGACAAACCCACATATATTCTTATTCTTCCCGAATATGAATCGTATGAAAACAGCGATTATGTGGAAAATATACTCTCTCAGTACGACTATATCGAAACATATATGTTCATCAATTATTACTTCCTTATTTACCGTTCAAAATAAAATAAAAAACACCGACAGCTCCCATGATCTCTCATCATTGGAGCTGTCAGCATTTAAACAATGGAGGCACAATAATCATCTTCTCATCGGACTCATTCCTTAAACATAATATCATTTGAATATAAAATCTCTCATTGGACTCAATCCCATCAACTTTATATACAAAACCGCTTTCGGTTTTATGTCCTATCTTCAATACGGAATACATTCGGTGCACGCTCTGACCGCCGCACACCCTCGAATAAAAACCCTTAATGCTTCGCTCACAACGACTATCCACATGACAGCCGCACACTACATTGAAAGCTCATCAATGCAATGCGGAACTTCCGATTGAAGACGGAGGAGAAAATACCTTGTTCAACCCTCTTTGACACCATTCCCGAACAATGTCTTCAAGCAATCCCCACGTGTCAATGCGGTTAATCCCAATCAACGGCAATCACACCGTCAAAGGAAAAAACATATTCAATTTTAAAATCAAGAATTTCGGATGATACCCTGCCGCAGAAACTTCATTGTAATTTTTCGTCATACGGCTGACTTTCAATGTCAGGCATCTTCATACAATTCAAAGACCTTTCGGAACTCATTCGGCACACTGCCCGTCATTTCAAGCTGATACCGCATATATCAAGCAGATAAACACAGCTCACAAAATCAACTTCTCTTCTTACTCTGTCCTATCCTCGTTGAAGACATCGCACCGCAACGTGCGACAATCATCACTATTGGTTCAATATCGCCCATCGGAGCCTGCCTCCCTTCAATGTACTGACTTGCAGAGCCTTTGCTCTGCACCTTTCCGAAATCTCTCATATATCTTGATTGTATTATACCACCCCTTTTATAAAATGTCAATAGTTTTTTTGAACTTTTTTTAAAAAAAATATCCTTTTCATAAATTTGAAAATTACATTTATCTTTTTCAGAAATAAGCTATGTAAATTATTGACAATTAAAGAACATAATGTTAAAATAATCTTGGAAATTTAAGTCAAATACTATTTTTATAAAGGAGGCTTTTTTATGGAAAAAATCATAGGCGGTATCAAGCATGAATGCTATCCGCTCACCCCCGCACAGATGGTGCATATGTACACTCTCCAGCTCAGCCCCACGCATGAAATCGTCAATATCGGCACAGGTCAGTTCTTTCAGGTTGACTTGAACGTATCGGTTTTGCGTGAAGCTCTCAACCGTGCCGTTGAAAGATGTGAGGCTATGCGTATGAGAATATGGCGTGAACCCGAAACAGGCGAACTTTGGCAGTATATCATGCCTTACAGAAACCAGTACTTTGAATACTACGATTTTTCTGCACTCACAGAAGAAAAGGCTCATTCCATTCTCGAAAGATGGACTTCACAGCCCTTTGACACCTACGGCGGAGAACTTTCCAGAATCGTTATCGTTTCCATGCCCGACGGCTACAACGGCTATTATTTCAACGTTCATCATGCTTGTGAGGACTCCTATTCTGCCATCACTTTCACGAAAGACGTTCTTGAAATTTACTGCCACCTCATGTACGGTCTGCCCGAACCCTCCCCGAGAACTTCCTATATCGAGTCCGTCAAAAAAGACCTTGAATATCCCGCAAGCAAAAAGGCGAAGCGTGACGAGGAATTCTGGCACGCCAAACTGGCAGAGCCCGAACCGCTTTACACGGACTTTACAGGTCCCGGCAGGCTTATGCAGCTCAGAAAAGAAATGGATAATCCCAATATCCGCTGGGGTTCTCTCCCGACAAGAGATGGTGCGGGTGCTACGGTTACTTACAGCCTTGACGTTGAATCCACAGACAAAATCATAGACTTTGCAGAGAAATACAACCTCCCGACAAGCGTTGTTATCCTCCATGCGATAAGAACCGTTCTTGCAAAATTCAATGATGCCGACGACATCACCATAAGAGATTTCATCAGCAGACGTTCCACCCTCCTCAACAAAAAATGCGGTGGTGTCAGAATGCACTGCCTGCCCCTCAGAACTATCATCAAGCCTACCGCAACCGTTCTCGAATCCATGGAAATCATCAACAAGGCTCAGCAAGATGTATTCCTTCATGCCGATTACTCCACCATGAAATACTACTATGAAGAAAGAATGAGATACCAGTACGGTCCCGCAGGCACTTACAGCAGTATCAGCTTTACATACCAGCCCGCTACCAGAAAGAGCCTTATTCCCTACCTCAAAGACATTCCTTTCAAGAGCCGTTGGTATTGCAGCGGCAGACAGCCCCAGCCTTTCTACATTACAGCCATGCACCGCCCGGGTGACGGCGGTTTGAACTTCTATTTCGGCTACCAGAAAGACTCCGCTACTCCCGAAGAAATTGAGTTCCTCTATTACTTCACGGGCAGAGTCCTTTTCAGAAGTATCGAAAATCCCGACAAGACTATTCAGGAAATCATGGACATGGTGTGACAATTAGCAATGTGCAATGTGCAATGATTTTGACAACTTATAAAAATTAAAAATACGGTGGGTTTTGAGAGTGTGGCGGAAATATCTCCACTCCCCACTCTCAACTCTCCACTCTGATATAAAAGGAGTTTTATATTATGTTTGATAAATTGAAAGAATTGATTGTAAACTATGTTGACGTTGACCCCGACAGCATTGAACTTAACTCAAGATTTGCAGAGGATCTCGGCTTTAATTCATACGACTTTATGTGTATGCTCGGTGACTGCGAAGATGAATTTGATATTGAAGTTGATGAAAGCGTTGCGGGAAAGAAAAAGACCGTTGCAGAGCTTGTTGACTACTTAGAGGAACAGGCATGATGGAAGTAAAAACTTTAAAAGACCTTGTCAATAATGCCGCCGAAAAATTCGGTGAAGAAGTATGGGTGCGTGAGTACAAGAAAAAAGACTTTGTTGAGCATAGCTACAAGCAGTTTAAAGATGACTGCGACAAAGTCGGTGCATGGCTCGAAGATAAATTCCCCGACAGAGTTCATGTTGCTGTTACAGGCTTGACAAGCTATGAATATCTTGTGGCATGGTTCGGCATTCAAGCAAGCGGTAATGTATCCGTTCCCCTTGACTGTGCCAACAATGCCAAAAAAATTGCAGACGAAATCAACCGCTCTGACAGTGAAGTCCTTTTCGTTGACGACAAGCATGAAAATGACCTCGACACTTTCAAAAGCCTTTGCCCAAAAGTAAAATACTATGTCCATATCCATAAAAAAACGGACAATATGCTTTATCTCGGTGACATCATCAGCGAATATAAAGAGAAAACTCCCTCAAAAAGTTCATCTGAAAGTGATGTTACCGCTATCCTTTTCACATCAGGCACGACAGGCTTAAGCAAGGGTGTCATGCTCTCAAACGGTAATCTTATCGATAATACCACTTGTGAGCCGGACGAGGGCTATCACGGCTTTACAAGAATGACCGTTCTCCCTGTACATCACATTTTCTGCTTTACCTGCGATATTCTTTGCAGTCTGTGGTACGGCAGAACGGTATGTGTCAACGACTCCCTTATGAGAATTGTCAAAAACCTCAAAATATACAGACCTACCGAAGTTACATTCGTTCCCATGATTGCAGGCTCTATCTTGACAAGAATGAACCAGCTTGCACAAAACGGTGCAGATAAAATCGCAATCGGAAAAGAAGTCTTTGGTGAAAACTTCCGTGTCATTTATACGGGCGGTGCTTATCTCAGTCCCAAAATTATAGAGGGCTACAAGGAATACGGAATTCCTATCGCACAAGGCTACGGCATGACAGAATGTTCACCGAGAATTTGTACAGGTGTAAAAGACTGTCCCGAACCCGAATCTGTCGGCAGGATTGTCCCCCGCTGTGAAGTAAAAATCGTTGACGGTGAAATTTGGGTAAAAAGTCCCTCCGTCATGCAGGGATATTATAAAAATCCCGAAGAAACGGCAAAATCCCTTACACCCGACGGCTGGCTTATGACAGGCGACTTGGGCTATCAAAAAGACGGCTATGTTTTCATTACGGGCAGAAAGAAAAATCTTATCATTCTTGCCAATGGCGAAAATGTTTCTCCCGAAGAAATTGAAAACCAATTCGCATACTTTGCCCCGATAAAAGAAATCGTTGTTTATGACAAAGACGGAATTATTACAGCAGAAGTATTCCCAAATCCCGACTATGAAAGCACCGATATAAAAGCCGAAATACAGGCTAAAATTGATGAAGTGAATGACACTTTCCCCCCTGCAAAGCACATTGTAAACCTTGTTATCAGGGAAAAGGAATTTGAAAAGACCGCTTCAAGAAAAATTATTCGTGCAAGCGTGGGTAAATAAAAAAATCACGGAACGGAGATTAAAATTTCTGTTCCGTTTGTTTTTGCGGTATAATCAAACAAAAGGAGATGAATTTTTATGCTTGAAAAAATTTTGAAGTATGTCAATGAAAAATACGGCACTCTGCCCGAATATCTGTGGAAGAAATTCCCCGATACGTTTGCCCTGCGTAACAGCGATACCAAAAAATGGTATGC
>ONIF01000379.1 GCA_900317795.1 uncultured Eubacteriales bacterium
ACGAGAATAAAACTGCTTTTTTGTATAAATTAGCTGATTTCGACAACCATTGCACATTGAACACTGCACATTGCTAATTGCTCATTGCTAATTGCTAATTGTGAAAGTGGCATTCGTCACAGTCGGTTGCTTTTCCAACGATTGGCTCGGGGTCAATGCCTTTTTTGGTGTAGTAGTCGCTGAGGGCGGCTTTGATAGCCTGTTCGGCAAGTACAGAACAATGCACTTTAACGGGCGGAAGTCCGTCAAGAGCCTCCATAACGGCTTTATTTGTAAGCTGGAGTGCCTCTGAAATAGGCTTGCCTTTTACAAGCTCGGTTGCCATAGAGCTTGTTGCAATAGCCGCACCGCAGCCGAATGTTTTGAAACTAACGTCTGTAATAATGTCATCTTCAACTTTGATGTACATTTTCATTATATCTCCGCATTTTGAATTGCCGACTTCACCAATGCCGTCGGCATCGGGCATTTCACCGACATTTCTCGGATTGGCAAAATGGTCCATAACTTTTTCACTGTAAGCCATTATGAATTCTCCTTTACAATTTTTTCCCAGAGGGGCGACATGGAACGCAGTCTTTCCACAATGGGTGGAATGGTTTTGATGATATAGTCAATATCTTCTTCGGTATTTTCATCACCGAAAGTAAGACGTAAAGAGCCGTGTGCAATTTCGTGGGGCAAGCCTATCGAAAGTAAAACATGGCTTGGGTCAAGAGAGCCTGAAGTGCAGGCAGAGCCTGAAGAAGCACAAATGCCGTTTAAATCGAGCATTAAAAGGAGAGATTCACCCTCAATGCCCTCAAAGCACATATTGACGTTGCCGGGCAGACGGTGAATTCTGTCACCGTTAATGCGGGAGCGGTCTATTTTAAGCAGACTTTCAATGAGCCTGTCACGCATTTTTTCAAGACGGGCATTTTTTTCGGGAATTTTTTCAACGGCTTCTTTGAGAGCAACGGACATTCCCACGATACCGGGAGTATTTTCCGTACCTGCACGAAGTCCACGTTCCTGAGCACCGCCATGAATGAGATTAGGCAGTCTTATGCCTTTTTTAACGTATAAAGCCCCCATGCCTTTGGGACCGTGAAATTTATGTGACGACATGGAAAGCATATCAACGTCTAAATCCTGCACATCAACGGGGATATTTCCGACAGCCTGTACAGCGTCTGTATGAAAGAGTACATTGTGTTTGTGGGCGATTTGTGCAAGTTCCTTGATAGGCTGAACAGTTCCTATTTCGTTGTTGGCAAACATGATTGTAACAAGTGCGGTATCTTCACGGATAGCCTTATCAAGTTCTTCGGGAGATACAATGCCGTTTTCATGCACATCAAGGAGAGTTATTTCAAAGCCGTGTTTTTCAAGGTATTCAAGCGTGTGCAGAATGGCATGATGTTCAAATTTGGAAGAAATAATATGTTTTTTGTTTTTTCTCTCACCGAGTTCCGCAGCACCTTTTAAAGCCCAGTTGTCAGCCTCACTTCCGCCCGATACAAAGAAAATATTGTTGGGTTTGGGGGCATTGATGCACTCCGCAATGACGGCACGGGCATTGTCAACCGCTTTTTGACTTTGACCGCCAAGTTTGTATAAGCTGGACGCATTCCCGTAAAATTCGGAAAAATATGGTTTCATAGCCTCAAAAGCCGCAGGTGAAAGGCTTGTAGTGGCGGCATTATCGGCATAAATAAATTTTGACAATTTTTTGACCTCTTTTCATTTTTTAGTTTAATACATTATACACCTGTTTTTTTGAAAAATCAATAGTATTTCTATATTTCATATAAAAATAATAGGAATTATTTTTGTAAAAAGACGGCTCAGAACAATCCGAGCCGTTTTTTAGAATGTCTGCCCAAATTATGCATTATGCATTATGAATTATGAATTATATGTATCTGTACATTGGATATGAGAAATTATATTTGTTGTTTCTGCCGTCGTCTTTGTAGTCGTTGTAGAAGAACATTTCAAGTTCGTCAATTCTCTGGTAAAGCAGACCCGAAAGATGCTGACTGCCCGAACTTGTAAACTGTATCATATTGTTAATAATAGTGTTTTTGTTAATGGCATTAAGGTCTTTCTGAGGGCAGTTTTTGATAGCAGACGCAAGGTCTGACCAGCTCATCCAGCCTAAGCCGAGATTGAAAGTAAAGCTTGTGAGAGCGTCAAACTGATTCTGATTAAATCTTATGCCGTTTCTGAGCAGGAAGTTATTCACAGAGGAGGTAATATCGCCGTTATTGAGTCTTCGTATAAGCAGGGCATAAGCTTCTGTTTTGGTAAGGTTGTTGTAGAACCGGTCATTTTCCCACATAACACAGCCATATCCGACAGTAAGATGGTCGGCAGCAAAACTGTCATAAGTGGCATT
>ONIF01000370.1 GCA_900317795.1 uncultured Eubacteriales bacterium
TGATAATCTTCTGGGAATGTATCTTCATCGTCTATATCAAACATACTGTCATCATAATAACGGTTGTATTTATATATCCTGTCAACTCTCTTTATACCGTCAACTTCACTGATGAATACGCTGTCAAGTGTATAGTCAACGTCAAATTCCATTATATCCATATTGATAACGCCTGTATATGTCTTTTTCGCCATATCTTGTGTCAAGTCAACCGTTCTTCCGTTCATTCTCCACTTTACAGTGTCACCTTCTGCCATGTTTACATCAGTTATGGTCACTCTCAAATCTATCGTGTTTTTCTCAGCATTGAAATTGCCAAGCTCAAATTTGGTATTCTTTTCACTGACATATCTGTCATTCATCAACTCATCATATACCTTCTCTATCTTTTCACGATTATTGATGTAATTAAGCATATCCGAATTAGCTTCGGCATACGTTCTGCCTATTCTTGTCACAGAAATTATATCCGTTATCAACATAAGCGTTATAGCTACGGATACTATCCACACTATAAACCACATTCCCGTGTATGACATTCCCAATGACGGCAAATGTATTTTGCTGTTTTTCGCTTTTTCGGGATATTTTATCGCCCTGTTGATGTGCCACTTGTATATAAGAAAATATATCCCTGCAAGTGCCAAAAAAGCTGACAAAACCAATGTCACTACATATACTACCATTCCGTACTCCATATAAACTCCTCCTTAAATATTAAATGCTTCCTTAAAATTTGTGTAGTAACTTCTCGTTACATCTATCTTTCTGTCATTCTCCATCGTCAATACAAACTTCATTGACAATGACGGGCGTATCTGTTTAATCTTCCTCCTGGCGATTATCACCGAATTGCTTACCCTTATGAATTTGTCGGGGTTCAGGGTATTCACCAGCTGATACAGCCTGTCACTCGTTACATACGTTTCCTCACTTGTCACAACTTCTACCGTATGCCCGTAGCTCTCGATCAGTATGATTTCATCTGCCGATATATGTACCTTTTCCGCCGTCTTTGCATTCCGTACTGTCAGATGTCCTGCATATTTGTCCCTCTGCGTCAGTACAAACTCCGCTTCATCATCAAGCTCGATCCCCTTTGAAAGCAGAAATTCTTTCACCTCCTCATAGCTTTCATCACTTACCGCAAGCTGTATCTTCATTCCCTACACCCCCGTATCAATTAGCAATTAGCAATGTGCAATGTGCAATTAACTTTTACAGCTGATTCCCGCATTTTTTCATGCTTGATGGTTATCAATCATTGCTCACTGCTAATTGCTAATCGCTAATTGTTTTCAGCCCGTTCCCTTGACTGTGATTTCATTATATACACATCTTAAAAAAATTGCAATATACTTTGCATACTCTGCACTGTATCACGGCATAGATTGCACTTGATTGCTTTGTACAAACATACAAATTTAATTTTTTTAAATTTTTATACATTTCTGTCAATTTTTTACTCTATATAATCAGAAAAACCAAATCCAAAGGAAGTGATAATGTGGATAAGTTCAATTTGGACAAGTGCATAAAAGCCGTCGCCAAAGGCAGTGAACAGGCTCTTAAAAATCTCTACGACAACTACAAAAATCCTATGTTTCAGTTTGCACTCTCTATTGTCAAGGATTACGACCTTGCCGAAGAAGCTGTACAAGATACCTTTGTTAACATCATATCCTACTCCAAAAACAGCAGGATTGACAATTCAAAAAGCTGGCTTTTTGCCGTTGTCAAACATCAGTGCCTTAAAATTCTCCGTCAGGAACACACCGACCAAAAATCGCCCATTGAAGATTTCTCTGAAACCCTCTCCACTGCCGACAGCACCGAAATTGTCGGAAACTCCGTTGACGATATTGAGGCTCTTCAGTGCCTTGACGACCTTGAAAGGCAAATTGTCACCCTCTGCATTTACGGTCAGCTTACTCAAAAGCAGACCGCTCAAACACTTAATATTCCCTATATGAAAGTACGCTCCAAATACAACTATGCCGTTAAAAAATTACGCAAATTCTACATTGAAAGGGGGCGTTTCTCGTGAAAAAAGATAAACAAGTCCTCGAAATGCTCAAACAGGATATGGACAAACGTAATATCCCTGATTTTTGGGATAAAATCCAAGAACAAAAACAAATTTCTCTCCCATCTCCGAAACTTGCCGTTCATCAGACCTCGCAATCCACTAACAACATACTTAAATTGCTTTCAATCGCTGCGGCAGCAGTTTTTATATTCGGTGTGATACCCGTGATAGTATTAAACATCATTTCCAGATTTCCCTTTATTCCCGGAGGTCAGCGTCCATCTGCTGCAACTGAAAAAGATTTCAATTACTATATTGTAAATGACCTTGAACAAAAACAGATTTACGGAAAATTATCGCCATCAACAAAAACACCCGATGAACTTTTAAAAATACTTTCATCTCTCGAACATTTAGAAAGAGTCTATGAAGATGATAAGTATATTTACAGATTCGATGTAGCAGGGAATTTGACCGAAATGGTTTGCAAAGACTGTACGTTCAACTCATCTAAAAATATTTCTCAAGAAGATATTGATAAAATCGTTGACAACATATTAGAAACTTACTTTCCGTTAGCAGATATAAATTTCACGCAAAAAAGTATCTATCAAGATTCCGATATGAACTGGAATATAGACTTCACAAACTATTACAGTGCGTTCGGCTCTGTAGGTATATACTGGGCTATCAATATTGACCTCACACCCGACGGGCAGATAATAAAACTTGAACGTATCAGTTCCTCCTAAACAAATACCGCTGTACCCCTGTAATAATTGCTCATTGCTAACTGCTAATTATTACCGATACAGCGGTCATTTTATATTATGAGGTTTTTACTTATTCGCTTTCTTCTTCAACATCATCATTTTCGTCATCTGATGAAACAATACTTGTTGACGTGTCATCTGCCGATATTGTGGGGGCTGCATTCATTGCTGCTGCGGCTGATGCCGTTATCATAAGCGTAAGTACCATTGCCGAAACTTTTCTGTAATATTTA
>ONIF01000123.1 GCA_900317795.1 uncultured Eubacteriales bacterium
TATTTTTAAAGGTTGTAAATCATTAAAAACAATAGAAATACCCATAAAAGTAAAGAGATATATGAGCGATTGGAGCTATAGTTGGAAAGGCGGCTGTAATGCTGAAATAGTATATATATGAAATAAAAAATAAACCGTGAAGAAATTCACGGTTTATATAATTTCGGAACGAAACGCCATTTTAAAATTTTCATGCGGAGTTTGGGCGGAGTTGACACGGACAATTTAAGAAGTTTGTCATATTCCTTTAATTTAAGTGAATTTTTGATAGCGGAATATGGAAAACCGTCTTTTAAGAGAATATCCACGCATGACATGACAACTGAAGGTAATTTGTTGTATTCAAAGGCACTCTTTAAAGCAGGGCTGCCTTTTTTGGTAAGCTGCATGGTTTCATATACTTTAAGCATAGCATCTATTCTTGAAAAACAGCCGTTATTTTGAGAAAAATCCTCTTTTTGCGGTATTTCCATTTTATCACGTTCAAGCTTTATATCGGAGTAGGCTATTTTCGGCTCAAAGAGCAGGGCATTGAAAACAAATGCTTCTGCATAGCCTGTTACGCAGTCCTCATAGAATTTGATATGATTGTCAAGAAGATATTCACGTCTTATCATGACCGCACAAAAATCCATGCTGATAACGGAACGCACAAGACCTACTGCAAGCTCCGAGCCGTCAATATTTCCCATTTCCGCACCGACAACTTCTGTTTTGGGAGCGGAAAATACAATATCCGCATTTTTTCCCTCAATAGTACTATAATACTCAGGGATATAGTCGCTTTTGTAGAGCCTGCTGGGATAGACGAAAGTAATATATTTTCCGTCGGATTTATAAATACCCGTGTTGAGAGCCGAACTGACAGAACCACCACCACTTTGAATGACGCACCCACGCAGATTGTGTTTTTTTATCTCGTTAAGTGCGGAAAGTATGCTGTTATCGGTGGAATTCATATCTATCACGATATATTCCACTTCAAGGTTTTTTGTATTTTCGGAAATACGGCGGATAATTCCGGCAGTCGTATTTTTATTGTTTTTAGAGGGGATTATTACTGATACATCAACATTAGCCATCTTGAACACTCCTGTGTCTTTGATAGTATTATTATAACACAATAATCCCCGAATGCACGATTTTTTTCAATAGAACTTTTATCAGCTTTAAAAAAGGTTTTTGTGCAAATTTCACTGACCGATTTTTGCTTTTATCAAATCGGCGGTTTCATTGGCAAGACGGGTGATTTTATCTTTGTCAAGACCTTCGAGCATGACACGCACAAGAGGTTCTGTTCCCGAAAGTCTGACAAGGATTCTGCCGTCTGCACCGAGTTCATTTTTAACGGATTCGATTTTGTCTTTAATATCCTGATTTTTGTAGAACTGCACTTTGCCCTCATTGGTGACTTTGACGTTGATAAGTATTTGAGGGTAATGTGTCATAAGGGTGGCAATGCTTGACATTTTGGCATTTCTTCTGTGGACAAGGCTCAAAAGCTGTGCAGCGGTAAGCTGACCGTCACCCGTTGTGGAATAGTCAAGGAATATAACGTGTCCCGACTGTTCACCGCCGAAATTATAGCCCTCTCGGAGCATAGCCTCCAAAACATATCTGTCACCGACATTTGTTGACACAAATTTGATATGATTATCCTCGCAGAATTTGCCAAAGCCCATGTTGGACATGACTGTACCGACAGCAGTATTTTTGGCAAGCTTTTTTCTGGAATACAAGTCCATTGCACATATAGCCATGATAAAGTCACCGTCTATAATATTTCCGTTTTCGTCAACGGCAAGACATCTGTCAGCATCACCGTCAAAAGCAACACCCATTTCAAGACCGTTTTCGACAACGTATTTTTGCAGATTTTCAAGATGAGTAGAACCGCAGTTGTCGTTGATGTTAATGCCGTCGGGTTCAGCGGAAAGTATATGACAATTTGCACCGAGCTTTGTAAAGAGTTCTTTTGCGGTAGTGGAAGCAGAGCCGTTTGAACAGTCAATAGCAACGTTCATTCCGTCAAGACGGCAGGGAACGGTTGAAATGATGTGTTCGATATAGTCCGAAACGGCATTTTGCGATTTTGTGACTTTTCCGAGACCGTCACCGACAGGAGTTGTAAACGGCTTTGAATGGTCGAGAACAATGGATTCTATTTCGGCTTCCAATTCATCGGGGAGTTTATAGCCGTCACCGGAAAAAATCTTAATGCCGTTGAATTCAAAGGAATTGTGTGAAGCGGAAATCATAATTCCCGCATCGGCTTTATATTTTTTGATAAGATATGCAACGGCAGGCGTAGGAACTGCACCAAGTAATTCAACGTCAGCACCGATAGAGCATAAGCCTGCTGTCAAAGCCCCCTCAAGCATATCACTTGAAAGTCTTGTATCTTTGCCGATAAGGATTTTGGGGTGTTTATTTTCATTTGCAAGAACCATAGCAGCCGCCCTGCCTATATTCATAGCCAATTCACAGGTAAGTTCTTTATTAGCGATACCTCTTGCACCGTCTGTTCCAAAAAGTCTTCCCATAATAATGTCACTCCTTTATCATTGATTGTTGGGGCGTTGCCCCAAACCCCACAAGGGCTGCTCGCCCTTGACCTCGGCAGGGATTAAAATCCCTGCACCCATATTTTTATGTTTGAGATAAGTCAGAAATGCCGTACCGCCTGCATTATCGGCAGAAAATTCGGGTGTGGCAAAATAGGCATTGAATTTCTCTGAAATTTTGTCTTTAATGATTTTGTCAGACATGACACCGCCTGCAAAAATGACAGGCATTTCACCGTACTTTTCAAGTATTTTTTTACACATTTCCGAAATTGCCTTTTCAACATACATCAGGCACATCAAAGAAACATCTTCTTTTGACATACCGTCTGAAAAGGCTTTTTTACAGATGTTTTCTATGCCCGACAAACAACAGTCTGTATCTTTCAAAGTTGCCTTTGCTTTTATTTTGGCATTGCTTTTTAAAGCGAGTTGTTCCAATTCACGCCCGCACGGAAATTTCAACCCAAGCATGACACCGATTCTGTCGATAAGCTGACCTGCATTCAAGTCAAGGGTTTTCCCGACAAGTTCCACTTGAAAAATGTTTTCCTCATGCGGCTGAACGATGACACTTTCCGTCGTACCGCCCGATACATGAAAGGCAAGGAATTTTTGTCCGACAAGTTCGGTTTTTTTTGAAGAATACAGAGCAGCGGCAATATGTCCGTTTTGGTGTGAAAATTCATACAGCGGTACATTCAAAACTTGTGATAAAATTTTAGCTGTACCGTGACCGACTGTAAAGCACGGCATATAAGAACCCTTAACATCTCTTGGTTTGGCAGATACACCGACAGCGGTGATATTTCCATGAAATTCGCTGAAAAGGTCGTTTATCACTTGGGGTAACTGCTGTACATGGTGGAAAACAGCGTCACTCTGTCTTAAACCGCATTCGCCCTGCTTGACGGGGAGAAGTTTTTTTCTGTGAATGACAAGATTGTTTTCACTGTCGTAGATTGCCGCTGAAGTTGTGTAATTGCTTGTATCGATACCGAGATAATACATTATTTGTCACCTTTGAGGGACTTTGCGACTGCACCGAGAACGCCATTGACAAAAGAGCCGTCTTTGTCAGCGGCAAATTTTTTTGTCATGCTGACGGCTTCATTGATGGAAACGCTTACAGGAACGCTTTTGATATATTTCATTTCGTAAACGGAAATTCTCATAGCGGCAAGGGAAATTTTTGAAATTCTGTTGATTTTCCAGCCTTTGAGATTGTTTTCAATGAGTTCGTCAATTTCATCTTTATGTAATTCAATGCCCTCAATGATTTGCTTTGCATAGTCGCTGATTTCTTCATCACGTGCGTCAAGGGCATCTGTCTGAATGTCTTCAAATGTATCATCTCTGAACATTCTTTCATAAACAAGCTGTAAAGCCTGTTGTCTGTCCTCACGTCTTTTTTGTATTTTAGCTTCTTTATCCATAATATCCTCCTTATTTCAGAATAGCTTTATGGAATACCTTTTTGCCTTTCTTAATGACAACATAGCCTTTTGCAAAATTATCTTTTGTAATATCGGCTTTGAAGTCTGTAATTTTTTCGTCATCAACGGCAACACCGCCCTGCTGAATAAGTCTGCGAGCCTCAGCCTTTGAGGGAACAAGACCTGTTGCGGAAAGCAAGTCGATAATATTGATTTTGCCGTCAGTAAATATGCTTTCATCAAGTTCGGTTGAGGGCATATTGTCCGTATCGGATTTGGAGGAGAACAATGCTCTTGCACCTTCAAGAGCTTTCTGAGCTTCTTCTTCACCGTGAACGAGTTTTGTCAGCTCAAATGCAAGGATTTCTTTGGCTTTATTGAGTTCACTGCCTTCGAGTTTGGCAAGTTCGTTGATTTCGCTCATGGGAACGAATGTCAACATTTTAAGGCACTTGATAACGTCGCTGTCAGAAACGTTTCTCCAGTACTGGAAGAACTCAAACGGACTTGTTTTTTCGGCATCAAGCCATACAGCACCCTTTTCGGTTTTGCCCATTTTCTTGCCCTCTGAATTGAGGAGAAGATTTATCGTCATAGCATAAGCATCTTTACCAAGTTTTCTTCTGATAAGTTCCGTACCGCCAAGCATATTACTCCACTGGTCGTCACCGCCAAATTGTAAATTACAGCCATATTTCTTAAAGAGTGAGAAAAAGTCGTAACTTTGCATTATCATGTAGTTGAATTCAAGGAAACTCAAACCTCTTTCCATTCTCTGCTTATAGCATTCGGCAGTAAGCATTCTGTTGACGCTGAAACAAGCACCGACTTCTCTGAGAAGTTCAATGTAATTGAGGTTCAAAAGCCAATCGGCATTGTTTACCATGATAGCCTTATCTTCACCGAAATCAATAAAACGGCTCATCTGCTTTTTAAAGCATTCACAGTTGTGTTCAATATCCTCTTTGGTAAGCATTTTACGCATATCGGTTTTACCGGAGGGGTCGCCAATCATGCCTGTGCCACCACCAATAAGTGCAATAGGCTTATTTCCAGCCATTTGCAGACGCTTCATTAAACAGAGTGCCATAAAGTGACCAACGTGCAGACTATCAGCAGTCGGGTCAAAGCCTATGTAAAAAACAGCTTTGCCGGAATTTATCAGTTCTTTTATTTCGTTTTCGTCAGTCATCTGGGCGATAAGTCCTCTTTCCTGTAATTCTTCAAATACTCCCATTTTTGTCTTTCCTTTCTTTAAATAAATTTCGGGAACAAAAAACGTCCCCTGTTAAGTAAAAACAGAGGACGATAGAATACTACCGTGATACCACCTCAATTTATCGGAATCTCACGACACCGACCTCAACAGGTTCAAACAAACCCTTGCACTGTAACGTGTGCAGACGGTCAAGCCTTTGTCAATGCATAATGAATGGCGTTCAGCATGACAGCTCCAAGATGTATTTCTGACGGTGCAGACGGGCATTTTCACCAACCATGCTCTCTCTGTGGAATGCGTTCCGACATACTTCTTCTTTTCACAGCTATTAGAGATTAGTATAACTTTTATTTTTGGATTTGTCAATGATTTTTTGCAAGAAAATCATGCAGAAAGTCTTTAAAGACAGGTTCCCAATGGGATTCATGGTGCATACCGTTTTCTTTAACGACGATTTTCAGAAATTCTTTGGGATAGATTTCTTTAAGAGTTTGGCAAGTTTGTTCAAAGGCGGGATAAAGTTTGGATTCCATGTCGTTTCCCTTTCCTGCATACATATAAAGGTAAGTTTTGTTTTGAGTAAGTCTGGACTGTATCCAATTTTTCATATCTTCTTTGGAGTACATCATAACATTAGGCGAAAATACACCAGTCATTGAGAATAAATCGGAATTATTCAAGCCCGTGAAGAATGACATAAGACCGCCCATTGAACTTCCGCAGAAAGCAGTATTATTTCTGCCTGTTTTGACGGGAAAGTTTTTTTCTATATGGGGTTTGAGAGTGTTTATGATAAAATCGTTAAAAAGGCTTGAGGAAAAGCGAAATCATAATTTTTGCCATGAAACTCGGATATTGAAATTTGCCGATAGATTTGGGAGTTAGTTCTTTGCCACGTTTTTTGGGATTGTCATTGTAAATGCCGACTATAACAGCAGATTTGCCTGTATTTTTGAATTCCTCTCTGACGGCTTCACGGATATGCCAACAGCCGTATTTGCAGTTTTCTTCTTCAAATAAGTTCTGACCGTCGGTCATGTAGATGACGGGTAATGTTTGATTTTCGTCATGTTCGGGGATATATACACGGACAAGCCTGTCTTTTTCATTTGGGTAGGGCAAGTGCAAATCAACGATTTTTTCTTGTATCATAAAAAAACATCTCCTAAAATTCTTTTTTTAATTATAAAAGAATTTCGGGAGAGTTTCAAGCAAATTGTAATTGAGTTTATCAACGGTTGGGAATGTCACTCAACGGGCGGTTGAGAATTTGCAAAGTATGTGCAGATATTTTTTAAACAGCACTTTTCACATTTGGGATTGCGTGAATCGCATACAGCACGACCATGCAAAACAAGACGGTGACAGAAATCATTTGACTTTTCGGGAGGGAGGAGTTTACGCAGGATAGTTTCAATTTTTTCGGGATTTTTCGTGTTATGCAAGCCGAGCCTTTGTGTAATTCTGATACAGTGGGTATCGACTACAACGGCAGGTTTTTTATAGATGTCACCGACAATTAGGTTAGCGGTTTTTCTGCCGACACCCTGAAGTTTCGTCAGGTTCTCAACGGTATCGGGAACAGTGCCGTTAAAGTCCGAGATGATCATTTTGCACATTTGGACTATATCTTTGGATTTAGTCTTGTAAAATCCGCAGGAGTAGATATATTTTTCTATTTCTTCGGTGTCTGCATTGGCAAAG
>ONIF01000064.1 GCA_900317795.1 uncultured Eubacteriales bacterium
TTAAGCCTGCTGTCGGTGCAAGTGAAGAAAAAGAAGAACCAAAAGAAGAAACTTTTGAAAATCTTGTAGTATTTACAGCGGCAGATGTGCCTAATTCAAAACAGGTCACTGTTCCCGGAAATTATCAGGCGATTGATGACGCTGCTTTCTCGGGACGTTCCGTTGAATCCATATCACTCCCCGAAGGATTGATTAAAATAGGAGAAAGGGCTTTTGAAAACTGCGATAAACTTTTGACTGTCAATATCCCCTCTACTGTAAGAGAAATCGGCAGAGGTGCTTTCTCGGGCTGTAAGCTGCTTAAAAAAGTTGACCTCAATGATAATATCAAACGTATCAGACAGAGTACTTTCAGCAACTGCGAATCTCTTTCCATGATTACCATACCGAAGTCCGTACAGAGTTTTGGCAAGCACGCTTTCCTTAACTGCGAATCTATCACCGAAATAGATATTCCCGACGGTGTTGATGAACTCCCCGAAAACCTTTTCAGCGGCTGCCGTTCGCTTGTCAGAGTAAGTGTTCCCGAAAGCGTTTCCGAAATAAGAAAGAATGTTTTCAGTTGGTGTGAGGCTCTCACGACCGTGAATATTCCCGAAGCTGTCAAAGAAATAGATGACGGTGCTTTCACGGGCTGTGCTTCTCTTAAAACAGTCAATATACCTCGGAAACTGAAATCTATCGGTTACGGTTCTTTCAGTAAATGCGGTAATCTCAGGTCGCTTATTCTTCCCGATACACTTTCCAATATCAGTCCGAATGCTTTCAACGGCTCAAACAGAACGCTTGTTGTAAAGTGTTCGCCCGACAACAAATATGTTAAACACTATTGCAGAATGAACCGTGTAAAGTGCAAGGATATTGAGCCTGAGGAGTAAAACAGATAAAATTCCATAAAACAAGAGCGGCAGGAATATGTATTTTCCTGTCGCTTTGATAATTACAATGAAAGGAGGGGAATTTATGCGGTATTTCAGTGATGAACAAATCAACCAAATGAAAGAACGTGTCAGAAACGACTTTTCGCCCAAATCCCGAGCAATATATATGATGTATGTAAGCAGGATAGAGGAACTTAACAAAAAATATGATGAAGGCAAAGTTGAAAGCTCGGAACTTCTTCAGGCTATATCGGAACTTCAGCGTTTTTCAGACAGCTATGTCCCTCACAACAATGTCGTTGACAAAAATGATGAAGATGCAGATGCATACGAATATGAAAACTATGACTTTTCCGTCAGAAACCATGTATAATATCTTTTATGACCTCGCCTGCAATGATAAGTCCTGCCACTGACGGCACAAATGATATGCTTGCAGGTACGGGCTTATTGGTGACTTCATCAAACTGCCTTGTTTTTGCAGGCTCTTCTTTTGAATAGACGACTTTTAATTTCTCTATTCCACGCTTTTTCAGTTCTCTCCTCATCACTCTGGCAAGAGGGCATACAGATGTTTTATATATGTCCTCCACTTCAAAAAGCGTAGGGTTCAATTTATTTCCCGTACCCATTGACGATATAATTCGGGTACGGGCTTTTTGTGCCTGCACGGCAAGTTCTATTTTGCCCGTCACATTGTCGATTGCGTCAACGATATAGTCGTATTTTGAAAAATCAAACTGCCCTGCCGTTTCGGGCGTGTAAAATATATTGTACACATTCACGTTTATATCGGGATTTATGTCTTTTGCACGTTCTCCCGCAACCTCTGCTTTATATTTTCCTATCGT
The DNA here is from genome assembly GCA_900317795.1 of uncultured Eubacteriales bacterium. GTDB lineage: Bacteria > Bacillota > Clostridia > Oscillospirales > Acutalibacteraceae > UBA1213. Next base: position 1,733 of record ONIF01000064.1, read on the forward strand.
AGATGTGAGGGCTATTATCTGCCTGTTGATATTGGACTTACTTACAACATCTTTGTCTATCAAATCAAGTGTTCCTATACCCCCCCTTGCCAGTGCCTCTGTAACATATCCTCCGACACCCCCTATGCCGAATACTGCCACTCTGGCTTTTTTTAACTTATCGAAATTTTCCTCCCCTATCAGTGACACCGTTCTTGAAAATCTTTCTTCCATTATACACATCTCCTTTTTATCTAAATTATACATGAACTGCCCCATATATTGCAATATTTTTTTCTGTTATCTTGATGACAAAAAGAAAATTATGTAGTATAATGAATTCCAGTGAAAATGTATGGAGATGATAAAAAATGATAGATTTGGGTGAAATGGAGCTCAACGAAGAAGACATTGAAGAAATGACGAAAGATGTAAGTATTGCATCAGGCTTTGAGCTGGGGGCAATCAATACTGTAATGCCCGATACGATGAAATACAGCAGAGCAAAATATTCCGAGTTCATGCTTTCGGAAACTCTCAAGCAGAGTGAAAGCCTTTCCGAAAAGTTGAATGAATGCAGATTTCCCGATATGCCTGCACCCCACTCACGCAAAAAATACATACACTAAATCAATGTGCAATGTGCAGTGTGCAATGTGCAATTATTGGTGTACCTCACGCAAAAAAAAATGACTGCATTACTGTCTTTTGGTAATGCAGTTTTTTTTATTTCATGCAAATGCCGCTCCATTGACAATTTTGGCATACTTCTCCAAGTTTACGGCAGCTTATGACTTTCTCAAATGCAGCTTTTTTCAATTCACTCCACTGCACTCTGTCACCGAATGCAAGACCGTATCTTTCAATACATCTTTTGTCGATTTCCGAAACTTTTTCTTCGCTTGTGCATACACCTTTTACATTATTTGGGCATTTTTTACAGATAACATCACATTTATCCGTCAAGCTTATAACGGGATTGTTTTCATTCAGAAATTCTATGATACGAGCCATTGAAGTGACAAATTCTTTACTATATCCCTTTCCGGTGAAAAACTGTATGCAAAGGCTGTGATGAGGACGCAATTCAAAGTTTGACGATTTTATCAAGGCGGTTCACCAATACAGCCGCTGCACCGATTTTTGCAGCGTCAAACAGAAGATACGGCACTACACACGTTCCGAGTGCGGAAACAAATCCGATAGGCTCAACTTTCTGTGTATAAACCACCATGAACCATACCGTTCCAAATAAGTAGCATACTGCAAGTCCGAGTATCATGGAAACGACCAGCACCCATAATTTTCTGCCGAGCTTGTCGCACATAAGACCGACTATCAAGGCTGTAAAAAGAAATCCTATGATATATCCGCCCGTCATGCCGAAAAGCACTCTCAAACCGCCCGAAAATTCCGCAAATACAGGTACTCCCGCCATGCCTAAAAGTATATAGACGGCTACACATAATACTCCTCTTTTCCAGCCGAGCAGTCCCCCTGCAATAAATACCGCAAGCGTCTGCAGCGTGAACGGCACGGGCGTAGGCACATATATTTGTGAACATACCGCTATCAGTGCAGTAAACATGGATACATACACGAGGTCTTTCAATGAATGGTCTGTACGTTTTCTTGCTTTTTCCATATTCATTTTTATCAATCCTTTTTTCCGAAAATATTCCTCTGTCTTTCGGGAAAGGCAGGCAAAGCTCAAACTTTTTTACAGTATCGGGGCGAGCGGTACCCTTTCACATCCTGTCCTCCCTGAAAGGCAGAGGAAAAGTTTTCTATAAATTCCATATTTATTATATTACATATTCTGTAAATTGTCAACCTAATTTTTAAAAAATAGTTGACAATTATTTTAAAAGACAGCGGAACAGATATTTTACTGTTCCGCCGTTTTTTATTTTGCAATAAAGCCTATTTTTTTCATAACCTTGTCAAGTGTACGCTGAGAAATTTTTTCGGCAATTTCCGCACTCTTTCTGTACTGCTCAACAAGATAATCCTTATTATTGATATATTCTTCAAAACGTGCCTGTATAGGCTTGACTTCCTCAATAACCGCTTCTGCAACGGCTGTTTTGAAATCGCCATAGCCCTTGCCCTCAAATTCTACGGCAATTTCATCGGCTGTTTTGCCCGTAACCGCACTCATGATACCTATCAAATTATTGATACCGTCTTTGCCCTCACCGACTTTTACAACGGCTTCGGAATCCGTTACAGCTCTCTTGAATTTCTTCATGATAGTATCGGGCTTATCAAGCACCGCTACCCATGAATTGACATTTTCATCTGATTTGGACATCTTTTTACTTGGATCTTGAAGTGACATTACCCTTGCACCGACTGTTGAAATATACGGCTCAGGTACTGTAAAAGTATTGCCGTAAATGCCGTTGAAACGTTCTGCAATATTTCTTGAAAGTTCAAGATGTTGTTTTTGGTCTGCACCGACAGGCACCATGTCCGATTTATATAAAAGAATGTCAGCCGCCATCAATGACGGATAGGCGAACAAGCCTGCATTGACGTTATCAGCGTGTTTGGCGGATTTGTCCTTGAACTGCGTCATTCTGGAAAGCTCACCGAACTGTGTATAACAATTCAGTACCCATGCAAGCTCTGCATGAGTATGCACATGGCTCTGTATGAAAAACAGGCTTTTTTCTGTATCAATTCCACAGGCTAAAAGAAGTGCATAAGCATTCAATATATTTTGTTTGAAAGCTTTGGGTTCTTGTCTTACAGTGATAGCGTGCAGGTCTGCAACTGCAAATATGCAGTTATAATCGTCCTGCAATTTCACCCAATTCCTCAATGCACCAAGATAGTTTCCCAAAGTGATAGTTCCGCTGGGCTGAATGGCACTAAATATAACTTTTTTCTTTTCGGGGGTATCCATTTTACAAAATCTCCTTTGCGAGTTCTCCGAGTATTTTTATGCCTTTTTCAAGCTGTTCATCTGTCGGGGTGGAGAAGTTGATTCTGAATGAACTGCATTGCTCTTTTTCGTCTGTAAGAAATGCATTTCCGGGGACTACGCAGACTTTTCTTAATACAGCCTGCTTGCAGAAATCAGCCATATCCACGCCCTCGGGCAGTTTACACCATATAAACAAACCACCGTCTATTCTCTGATATGTGATTTTATTTGGAACAATATATTTATCAAGCAAATCCATGCAGAAGTCAGCTTTCTTTCTGTAAATTTCACGGAGTTTTGCAAGATGTCCCTCAAAATCATACTCTGTCATAAATTTATGTGCAACAAGCTGTGCCCATATATTTGTATGCACGTCCTCGCCCTGCTTGCAGACAACCATTTTTTGCACTATCGTTTTGGGTGCAATGACATATCCAAGACGCATTCCCGGTGAAAGTATCTTTGAGAAAGAGCCTGCATAAGCAACGATGCCGTCTTCATCAAAAGATTTTATTGACGGGATATTTTCTCCCCTGATACGTAAATCACCATAAGGGTTATCTTCCAAAATCATTACATTATATTTCTTTGCCAGTTCATAAATTTGCTTTCTCTTTTCAAGACTTGTTGTAACACCCGACGGATTTTGGAAATTGGCGATGATATAGATAAAACGTACATTTTTTTCTGTCTGGAGAGCCTTTTCAAGAGCTTCGATATTCATGCCGTCACTTTCAAGCGGTATTCCGCAAAGACGGGCATTGTATGAACGGAATGAGTTAAGAGAGCCTATAAAGCTTGGTGCTTCACATATAACCGTATCGCCCTCATTTACCATAGATTTTGTTATCAAGTCCATGACCTGCTGTGCACCTGATGTGATTATCAAATCATCAAAATCTCTGCCAATGTTCTGTGTATTTTTCATGTAGTCGCCTATGGCTTTTCTTAAAGGCGTATATCCCTCTGTTACGCTGTACTGCAATGCAGCTATGGGATTTTCTTCAAATATCTTTGCCGAAATCTCTTTGATTGCGTCAACGGGGAATGCTTCGGGAGCGGGGTTTCCTGCCGAAAGCGATACAACAGACGGGTCTGCGGCATATTTGAAAATCTCTCTTATAGCAGACGGTTTGAGTGTCTGCACTCTGTCGGAAATGATATATTCCATGTAAAAACATCTTCTTTCTTTTTATTGATACAACAATTTTATCATATATAACAAAATCTTGCAATACGGCAAAAAAATTTTTTTAATTATACCTCACAAGGTATAATTTTTCTTTTTTTCGTTCCATAAGTGAGAGGGGGATTGTCAATTAGCAATTAGCAATTAGCTATGAGCAATGCATGAAATTGCTTCACTCTCCACTCTCAACTCTCCACACTATAAACAGGGGGGATTGTCAATTAGCAATTAGCAATTAGCAATGAGCAATGCATGAATATTGCTCCACTCTCCACTCTCAACTCTTCACACTATAAATAGGGGGGATTGTCAATTAGCAATGTGCAATACATGAATATTGCTCCACTCTCAACTCTCAACTCTTCACACTATAAACAGGGGGGTGATTTTATGGAAAACAGATTTTTGAAAGTGACTTTTTCAGCATTTTTAACACTGCTTGTGTATTACATGAATATAATAGCAGTACCTGTTATTATACTTGTGTTTGTCATGGCGGCAGACTATCTGACAGGCTTGGTTTCTGCATGGATAAATGCCGAACTTTCAAGCCGAAAAGGACTTTTCGGAATTATAAAAAAGTTGTGTTATCTTTTTGCAATAGCCGCTGCTATGGGCATAGACTGGCTGATATATTCGGGCATGGGGCAAATCGGAATTAAGCTTGATTATACGGTATTTTTCGGGGTGCTGGTGACGATATGGCTTATTATCAACGAGATAATTTCCATTCTGGAAAATCTTGCAAAAATAGGCGTGCCTTTGCCGAAGTTTCTCATGGCGGTAATCAAACGGCTTAAAAATACAACCGAAAATAAATTTGAAAGCGAGGTAAAGTAATTGACCGATAAAGAAAAATTTTTAAATACAGCCGTTTCGTATATCGGAAAAAACGGCGACTTTGTATGCAACACAAAATTGTATCTTAACATGGTAGTTGATTGGTGTGCATTTGCGGTGTGTTCGATAATGAATGACTGCGGATTTGTCGGCACATATATAAACGAAATAACGGGCGGTGCAGGCACTGTCCCGAGATATTCCGATAAGAAATACGGCACTTGGTTTCGAAAAGGTGAAATGCCTGTGCAGTCGGGAGATTTGTTTTTTCTGAGATATGCCGACTATCCCAACAACGACAAATATTTTTGTGACCACATAGGAATTGTTGAAAATATAAACGGAAATGTCATTACAACTCTTGAGGGCAATGTTGACGGCACTTATGGCAATTTTGCAAAAACTTCTTCATTCAAAAGAAAAACACGTTTTTTAAGTGACAAAAACGTCTATGCATTTTACCGCCCTTTCTGGAAAAGCGAAAAATCAACTGCCACTTCTTCAAAAAAAGAGATTGAAATATATCAGTTGAATTCCTCAAAGAAAGTTGATTACAGTGTGAAAGTCACTGCAAGTGACGGTTTGAATATACGTCAGGGGGCAGGGCTGAGTTATAAAATTCTTGGTACTGTTCCATGTAACTCTTTCGTAAAAGTGACGAATTATACATCAGGCGGTGCTTATAAATGGGGGCTTGTTGAGTATGACGGTGTAAAGGGCTGGATTGCCCTCGACTATACAAGCCCCGTTGCAAAAAGTATTGATGAGCTTGCACTTGAAGTTATAAAAGGCTTATGGGGCAACGGCAGTCAGAGAAAAAATGCTCTCGAAAAAGCAGGATATAACTATAACGAAATACAAAGACGTGTCAATCAAATAATCGGATAAAAAAATAAGGAGTGGGAAACATTCGTTTCCCATTCCTTTTTTACTTATACGGAAAGTTTATCTATATTTGCAGTCGCCTTGTATGAGCAAAGAAAATAACTTACTGTATTCAAAATCATAAGAAATATAAAAAGCATGATGATAATAATAAGAGAGCCGAGAGAGGTGAATTTAAAGAGCAGGTATGCACCCACGCAAGTGAGGGCTTCAAGAAGCATTGCAACAGCCATGTTGAAAAATACATTGTAATTTCCCCTCAGTGCATTCAATTCATCGTCCCATATCAATTTTGGGTTGACGGAATCCATGAATATTCCGAAGTACGATACAAACGATACGGAAAGCAGGCTTACAAGACAGCAGAATATAGTGATTTTAACGCCTAAATTCAGGTATAATGCCCGCTTATGATGATACTGACAAGGGCTTTTATATTTATCTGTGCAATATACGACAGAGGGATATATTTCATAAAGGCAAAATGTTTTCCCTCTCTTGTCAGTGCAGATGACGCTATACAGTTTGCAGCGGTTATCAATACCGACAATGCCGATATTGCAAGAATAAATATCAGTACGCTTTCTTCATTTCCGTTGTGTATGCCGTAGATGAATTCATCAAGGAAATTTGTTTTTCCGTTGAGAAGATACACTATGTATAAAAATACGGGCCAAATAAGATTGATAATGATACAGTTAGTAAAATATGCAGGCGTTCTGAAAAGAATTTTGAATTCTTTTTTAAGATACGTTACACAAGGGTTATGCATTTTAAGAGAAGATATGATTTTATCTTTGCTTTTTCTTGTTTTTGCGGTATAGTTGATACCTACGGCAGTTTTGAAATACACAGCCTCTGCAATGATAAGGAAAAAGGCGATTGCAAAGCCGTTGACGGCTATGTAAAAGATAAGATTGATAAATGTATTGTTTACCATAGAACTGACAAGAAAATGCACTTGCGGAAATATGCAGTTCATGACATTTAAAAGGGGATTGTTTGGATTGGAGAGGGCTTCTATGAGATGTTCCGTATCAAGTCCGCCTGTATTTGAGATAAGTATGGCAATACCGACAACAACGGCAAGCGTAAGAAAGCCTGTCATTTTATTGACGGCATCTTTGTTTTTGATAAATCCTGATAAAAGCATGATTAACATACAGATAATTGCACAATAGGCAAGCGGCACGATTGGGAGGGTAAACATTCCGAACAGGGCTATTATCCACGACCAGAAATGCCTTCCCGAAGCGATGATATATCCTGCAAATGCGGCTATTATCACAATAAATTCCATAACGCTTTCGCTTATTAAAGCGGCAGTAAATTTTGAACCGATGATTTGATATGACCGCAGGGGCAGGGGGAGTAGATTTTCAATATCTCCCGAAAAGTAGAATACACTAAAAATGACGTTCAAGCCGAATATGAATGAAAATACGGAAATGAGGTGCAGAAAGAGTTCAACGGCATTTTGTCCAGCCCCCTGACTGACAAGCGGTTGTGTAAGGGCATATATCACTACTCCCACAAAGAATGCCATTGGCAGCATGATTCCGAACACGGCTATAAATCCCATTACACGATAGAAAATTTGATTGTATTTTTTTTCGTCTGTGCTTGGCTCGACAGTGGAGATAAGTGCTTTTACAAGTTTGAGATATATATTCATTTTTCCGTCAACTCCAAAAAGATTTTTTCAAGAGATTCGTTTTTGCTTGTACTTTCAAGCTTTTCAAGAGTGCCGTCAAAGAGAATATTGCCTTTTTTGATAATAATGACACGGTCACAAAGTTTTTCCGCCACTTCAAGAACGTGCGTGGAAAAAAATACGGCATTGCCTGCTTTTGCGTGTTCACGCATCATTTGTTTGAGTTCAAAGGCGGATTTGGGGTCAAGTCCCACCATTGGCTCGTCAAGTATCCATACAGGCGGATTGTGCATAAGGGCGGCTATCACCATGATTTTCTGACGCATACCATGCGAATAGCTCATTATCTGAGAGGAAAGAGCCTCACTGAGTTCAAATCTTTCTGCAAATTCCTGTATTCTTGCCTGTCTTTTTTCGGTAGGCACATGGTAAATATCGCCTATCAAATCGAGAAATTCCGTGCCTTTCAGCCTTAAAAACATATCGGGACTGTCTGCAATATATCCGATAGATTCTTTGGCTTTAATAGGCTCTTTGCGGACATTGAAGCCGTTCACGGTAATTTTTCCCACATCAGCCTTTATAATGCCTGTAAGCATTTTCATGGTGGTAGTTTTTCCCGAACCGTTGGGACCGATAAATCCCACTATTTCACCGCCTTTTACATTAAAGCTGATGTCGTCAACGGCACGGACTGTTTTATTATACACTTTCGTGACGTTCTCGAATTTTATCATTTAATATCATCTCCCATTAGGGTATTTTTATAATTATAATACACATATTTTTTTCTTTTTGCAATATTTTTTTATTAAATTTTTGTGAAATATATGACGAAAAGCCGTATTTGCCAAAATTCCCTATTTACAAATCCAAAAATAAAAGTATAATATATTATATGAATTATTTGGAGGAAAGAATTATGAAAAAACCCTTGTTTGTAATAGCGGAAATATTTCTGTCGGCAGTTTTTGTGGCGGCGGCAGCTGCAACAGCGGCAGTTGCCGTGGATATAAAAACGGATATGTTTAAAATAGACAAGCTTGACCCGCTTAAAATAAGCTCGCTTTTGACACACGATAATGAAAGTGAAAATCAAAAGAATAAAAAGGAGCTTTCGGAGATAATTCTTGCCGAAAGCAAGCAGGTTTCCGATACAAAGGAAAATTTGCAGAAAATGGCGGAAATAAAGTCAAAGGAATTTTTGAAAGAACCCGAAAACATTGACCGTCAGCCGAAAGACCTTGAAGAATTTATGACGGCTTACGAATATGATTTTGAAGAAAATCTCACAGGCAATAAACTGATACTTGTTGAAGCAGATAATTTCTCTAACACTTCAAAAGCGAAATTGTACTGTTATGAAAAAGCAAAAAACGGTTATTGGTGGAATGTCGTAGGAGAGGGAGAAACCGTTACAGATGAGGTGTATATAGGCGAAAACGGTTCAAGCTACGAGGCAACGGCAGATTCTAAAAAAACTCCTGCGGGTATGTGGGAACTTGGAGAGGGCTTTTATATAGGCGAAAAGCCTGTTACAAGTTATCCGATGTTTGAGATAACGGAGAATACATATTGGGTGACGGATACACAGTCACAATTTTTCAATCAAAGAGTAGAGGGAATTGAAGAAAAAGACTGGACAAAAGCCGAACACATGATAGCATCGGAAAAGTCTTATCAATACGGGCTTGTCATCAATTACAATATGTATGAGCCTGATATTGAAAAACCTGCCGGATTGTTCATGCACTGCGGAAATACTCCCACGGAGGGCTGTATCGCTGTTCCCGAAAGCGTTATGAAAAGTATTCTTGAATGGCTGGACAGTGACAGTAATCCTGTTATCTGGGTGACGGTCTGAAAGGAAGTAGGGAATATTGGATATATTTTTCTATCTGCTGACGGGAATGGCAGTTTTGACAGCCCTGTTTGTCGGCACAAGCGAATTTGTCTTTGAAAAGAAAAAATTCAAGTGGTATTTTTATATACCTCAGGCTGTTATCAATGTTGCACTCGGAATTGCAGCACCTTATGTAATTTTATTCATGTTTGAAAATCCCGGAGAGGCAAAGGGCGGTGTGCTTGCCATTATATATCTCTGCGGAGTTTTACTCAATAATTTATTGTTTTTCTTTCTGTTTTTCAAAAAAGAGAATTTCAGTGCAAAATTTTATTTTACTCTTGCCATATTGTGTTTATTTGGCGTGTCGTTCTGGGTATTTGAGTTCGGCATACTTTGACAATTAGCAATTAGCAATGAGCAATGTGCAATTTTTTATCCAATTAAATGACTGCATTACCATAGATGTAACGGTAATGCAGCCGTTATTTTTTTGAAATGCTTATATACAATAATTGCTCATTGCTATAGTAAACGACAAAATAAATCGTCCTATGTCATTCCGAGCGAAGCGAGGAATCTTTGAAAGATTCTTCGTCACTTCGTTCCTCAGAATGACAAAAGGAAATTTTGAGTGACGTTTACTATAATTGCTAATTGTGGTATATTTTACTTCGTGCCTGCATATAATTCATTAAGAAAGATATATTTGCGGGATATTGGCATTGAGGGCGGAGGGTGAAAATATGAAAAAAACGATTATTATATGTACAGCGGCGGTTATCATAGGAATTTTGCTGACATTCACAACTGTCCGTGCGGCAGGCGGCAGTGATGTCGTATTTGAGGGCTATTCCAAAAATTTCATTGACATTCCACACAGCAATTATCTTTTCGGCAATTTTAAAAATCTGTATCCCGGAGTGAGCGTTTCCAAAAAAATTTCCGTTCACAACCCCGATAAGAGAAATGTCCGAGTATATTTGAGGGCGAGGGCGGTTTCAAGTGAATATATTTATTTATTGCAGAATATCTCTGTTTCGGTAACGGACTCTGACGGGAATGTTATTTCAGCCTCCCCCAATCCTGCACAAAATATGCTTGTATGTGAACTTTCGGGCGGTGAGAGCCGTGAAGTGAAAATCCGCCTTGACATTGACAAGCAAAATGATATAAGTATCATCTCGACTTTCAAAAAGCTTGATTTCATATTTTCATCGGAGGAGTTTGCAAGTTCGTCTGAAAGCAATATCCCCGATACAGACGGGAGTTATAATTTCATAATATTTCCCGTTTCGGGTATCGCAATCATATCATCTGTTATCATTATTCTTTCAGTAAGAAAAAAATATTATTTTTGAATTTTTATCGACCTCAACACGATTTCCGAGGTCGATATTTTTGTTTTGGTAGTGATTTGGTAGCAGAAGATATTTTATAATGTACTGTAAAAATTTTTTTAAAGCAGAGGTATGATATATGAGCGGTGAAGATTTGGAAGAAATATCTTATATAAGCGTTAAATTAAACAGCAGAAATGAATTTTACATATCAAGCTGTAATGAGAAATTCAAAGAATTTGCTGAAAGTAAGAAAATTTTCCTTGAACAGATTGTATCGTCGGACGTGTTCGGGGAAGCATTTAAAAGTATGCTGCCCCGAACGGAAATCTTTGTTCCGAAATGCTGTAAAGATAAATATTTTGTCACGACTATTCCCATAGCAGAGAATGGAAAATTTGATAAAATGATAATATTGGTAAGTGAAATTTCGGTGATGGAGAATAAATCGGGTTTTGAAACACTGACAGCCCGTGAAAAAGAAGTATTCATGCTTGCGGCAGACGGCTTGTCCAATAAAAATATTGCCTGTCGGCTTGAAATAAAGGAGGGGACAGTTAAAAAAATATTGAACAGTTGCTATAAAAAGCTCAAAATCAATTCAAGAACAGATGCGGTAAAATTATTTTATGGCGGTCTTTAAGCCTTGCAAAATGTATTATATGGATATATAATTAAATTAGCTCGTTGTGCTGGTAAAAACGCAAAATCAAGTTAATTGGCTGTACCGACCCCTCCGTCAAAAATTGACAATTAAAATTGTCAATTTTTGCCACCTCCCCTTTCAGGGGAGGCAAGGGTTGTGACCGTAAATTGATCGGTGCGTTTTTATCGCATTTTATAGGTAGAAATTGATAAAAAGATGATTTCAAGCGATAAATTAGGCTTGCCTCCCCTGAAAGGGGAGGTGGCATTTCATCACGTAAGTGATGAAATGACGGAGGGGTCAGCGGTCGAAGAACCAAGTTGGAATTTTTCAATGTACCGGCACAAGAGATTAAATTATATATTATGGCAGGGGGAAAAGATTTTGGAATTTGACAATAACTACATAAATAATGATTTGAAAGAGTGCTATAAAGAGTTTGGAAGCTTTATAAGCGGTGACAGAGTTGTTTTATCAAAGCTGAATATTGCAATAAAACCCGAAGTATATCAGCTTAAAGAAAAAATGGCAACTGTCGGTTATCACATATATTCTCCCGAATGGAAAAATGAACTGTTTGAAATATCGTCTGCATTGGGTTCTGACCAAAAAACTGCCGTGGGAATGGCTCAGGGGGGATTTATGTTCGGCATAATGGAAACCGTGCAGGCTATGATGAATGACGTAAATGCAAGGGAGTTTGACAGCGATTTCAACGGTCTGCATAAATGGAAATTGTATATAGGAAATGTTGTTGCATTTGGCAAGGAAGTGCCTGTTGATGACGTAAAAATATATTGGGATATTATTAAAGACGAAATCGCAAAGCGTATAGGCAATCAAGATATTTGCTGTATAAAAATATATGCCGCAAACAGCGGTGAAGAAGGCTTTTCAACAGGGGAGTGCAGGATAAACAATAATAAAATAGACAGTCTTAGTGAAGTAATAGAGGGCATTGCTAAAAGCTGGAAAAACAAAAATTTTGCCTCACACAAGCAGTTTTTCATTTTAAAGCAGGAAAAAGAAACTCTCAAAGGTTATCCTTACAGCAATGCCGATATATATGACGCTGTGGAAAAATCTCTTATGCTTTATGAAAGGGTAATGAATGACGGCAAGGAGGATTTATATTTTAATGTGCTGAAAGAATTTCTGGGTGACACCTCTCTTGCACAGGATATTTACAATTTCATTCCCGAAATATTTGCGGAGTTTGCAATAGAAAATGTGAGATTTTCCGAAAAGATACAGTTTAATCTGCACGGAAGTGTAAGGACTTTTTATAAATCACAGCTTGCGACATATTATCCTATATTCAATGCAGCGGCAAGCATACTTGACAGAAATGTTTTAAAGAATACGGAAAAGGTATTTCAAGAACTTTTGACAACGAGTGCAAGTTTAAATGCAGTCAATAACGCTCTTGACAGCGGAAGTAAAATGGAAAATTTGATTTTAACGGATATGCTTTTCAATGTCACAGATGATTACATAGTGAGGTAAATTATGATAAGGAATAAAAAACTGATAGTAACGCTTGTGATATACTGCATTTTGTTTTACGGGTTCTGGGCAGTTCTTGAACTGCTTATTAAAAATCAGCTTCTTGTTTTGACGGATAACAATAATGTCATTATGGAGTTGATACGCTCGGGAATTATTAAAAATCTGGTATGGACAGTTCCTGCCATCATTCTTGTAAAGAAGTTTGAAAGCGATATGTATATAGGCTTGAAAGAGATGTTCACGACAAAAATAAATTTTTTGCAGATACTGCCTATATTTATTCTTTGCATAATTTATTGTCTTGCAGCGGCATTCAGAAGCGTTGGGATTTCCATAAAAGAAAGTTTCGGCTGGTCACAAATTATAATAGTGATTTTCGTGGGGATTACGGAGGAAATGGTATTTCGTGGCTGGCTTTTGAACAGCACCCTGAAAAATGCGGATAAAGAGTGGAAACAATGGCTTGCAGTCGGAATAAATTCCGTCATGTTCTTATGCATACATTTTCCTATATGGATACATGACGGAGTATTTTTTACAAATTTTCAAAGTCTGGCATTCATGGGTATCATCATATTAAGCTTTATATTCAGTTGGCTTTTTATCAAAACGAAAAATATATTGGTTCCTGTTGCGTTGCACATGTTGTATGACCTGCTTATATTCATGCTGATAGGTTGAATTTAAATCGACAGTCGGTATTTTTTTAAAGCCGACTGTCGATTTTTTCTATATTGCAGTTGCCGTAATAATGGTGAATGATTTCTTCATAACTTGCCCCTTGTTCAGCCATGCTTTCCGCACCGTATTGGCTCATGCCCACACCGTGACCGTATCCATATACCAAAAGTATAAATTTATCGTTGCTGTACGAAATGTCAAAATTTGCACTTCTCAATGAAAACATTTCTCTAATATCAGCACCGCTTATTTTTTTATCACCTATTTGAATGAATTTTACAGTTCCCGACTGCGTTCTTTCAATATCGCCTATCCATTTTTCAGGTTCTTCGTCAAGCTTTATGTTTTTTGAAAGCATGATTTCTTTCAATCTTTTGCTTGAAATTTCTTTCTGAGAAAGATAGCCCGATACATTCACGTCACCCGCACTTGATACAGGCTGTAAATATTCGCTTTCAAAGCCGAATATATCTTTTGCACTTTCGGTCTGACCGCTTGAAATGGCATGGTATGCAATTTTTATCATATTTCCGTTTTTGTCCGTAAGGACTTTTTTAAAAACCTCATCAACGGCTTGTGAAATTTTCTTTCTGCTTTCATCTGAAAGGTCTTTTATATAAAATTGGTTTTTTGAGAGGTCTGCCGAAAAGTCATATTCTTTATCGGAGTTTTGACGCATTTCCGAAAAATACGTGTAACAGGCGATACATTGTGCTTTCAAAGCTTCTTTTTGAAAGTCCGACGGCATTTCATACCCGACAGCACCTATGCAGAATTCTCTTTCATCTATACTTACAATTTGATTGCTTGAAGTATCGAGTATTCTAAATTCATTTCGGGCATTTTCGGTATGCTGTTCGGGTTCGTTAACGGCTTTTTTGAGAGATATAAACGGCAATATTGCCATAATTGCCATGCATAAAAGCATAATTACTATCCTTTTTTTCATATCTTTTATCCCTTTCGATTATTTTCTTGACATGACCGTTAAAAAAGGCTAAAATATTCTATGTACTATAAATGAGCAAATCCGAAAAGCTGCATAAAGAAATATGCCCGGAACAAATTTTATTTGATTTCAATTTTATTTCCGCCCTCGTGACCCCTCCGTCATTTCATCACTTGCGTGATGAAAT
>ONIF01000344.1 GCA_900317795.1 uncultured Eubacteriales bacterium
AATCCCACCATCACGAGGTTCTCTCGTGACCGCCCCCATTGCGTGAGTCTGTGGCTGGACGGAAGTATCATTGTCCCCTCTGCCTGTCATCGCCCTCACTGCAGAGCCTCTGCAGTGTCCAAGTCCTGAAGGCATATAAAATGCGTTCGCTTGTGTGGCTTGTTCGTCCCGAACAACAGAAGGAATGTATCAGATGTGCTGTATATTCAGTTGTCAAAGTGCAACAGAGAACTTTATATTTCGTTCTCTGACACTTAAAGGAAAAAATCTTCATTTTGATAACCCTACGGTCACAAATATTTTTCAAATTCACAAAATTTTAGCATTATAAACAAAAAAGAGGTAAAATTATATGTAATTTCACCTCTTTTTGTAGTCATATACATATTAAATTTTTCAACCCAAAAAACTGTTTATTCGTTTCTACAAAATTACAGCAAAATAAAAAGACATAACAGTTCAAAACTCAAACTGTCACATCTTTTTAGCTTATATGAACCCAAATTCAACTATTCTTTCTGTTTTTTCCTATCTTTTCAATAAAACCCTGATTGATATAAATTTTTTCATTTAATCCACTTGATTTTCTGATTATATTCAAGCATTTCACTGCTAACTGATTTATATTTTTGTATTCATACTTTTCGCAGTTAAATTCCCTTGAAATAGAAAACAATTTCCAAATCAAATCCTCCGGAAAAAAGATACACATCTTCGAATAATACTTGTCCAGAAAATCATTCAGAGGCTGTACAGATTCCATTTTATGCTCTTCGCTTTCAGCAACCAAAATGTCTATCAATATCTTACTCACTTCAATATATAATTCTTTGTTCTGTTCGTAAAATCTGTCTTTATTGGCATAATCCCTTTTAATTTGATTTAAGACTATAGGTACAACTACAACAGTCATAATTGCTCCAAAAGCAGAAGCGACAGGTGCTGCTAAGCTATCGGGCATATATGTATATACTAAAAAAAACGGTATAAGTATCATTGCTAATGCCGCTATCAAATAAAACGGCATAATATAATTGATGCCATCGCTAATCGTACGCATTATTCTCCTAAAAGTCGGTCTTTTGCCTGAAAAATTTCTCATAAAATACCTCCATCATTAAATCCATTTTGTTTATCTATACTTCTTTGGCAATATTATACTGATCCTGATTGTCCTGTATCTCATAAGCCTTGTCAACATATGCGTCAATATCTCTTATGAAATCTTCCCATTTTACGCACAACATATAATTACAATCCCCGTGATAAATATTATGTTCATTATCACATACTTCACGATCGGGGCTTTTTTGATTAAACATATTCTTTCTCATTATCGTAAATATCACGGAAGAATTACTGTTATAAAATGTGCATGACGCTGAACAGCAGTTTCTCTTTGATGTAAAATATTGATATGAACCGTTTCTGTCCGGAATGATAACTGCCATAAGTGCATTCGTTTTGCTTGTTACGGGATTCCCGTTTGAATCTGTCCTCGATACTGCTTTTAATGAATAAGATATTTCTCTTGGAATCCACTGATCTTTTTCTTCTTTATACGGCACCCTCATTCCCTTTGACAGCATTACTATCGTTAAAGTGCTGTCATATATCCTGTTTTTCAATTTTTCCCAGATGGTTTCTTCGGATAACTGCGATAAATCTTCTCCGTCGGATTCACCTTTATAAATATGGTCGGTCTTATCTTCCAACAACTCTTCCAATTTATTGACATAATCCCTGACGGTACACAGCAAATATTTTCCTTTCATATCTATAATATTCTCAACGTCATTATCTGCATATTTATAAGAAACAAATATTTTTTTGCCCATTCAATGTTCCTCCATACTTTTTATGCACTCCATTACCGTTCTTGCAGATTTTTTATAATCTATTCCCAATGCAATATCACGGTTAATTACAGATGACACACTATTAAGTTTGTTCCAATCATTATTGATGCAATATTCTTTTGCAATTTCAGCGGAACATCCGCCAACAGAACCTATCAAAAATACCGGTATTCCTTTTTTACGGGCAACATCAATTTCTTCCCGGATACCCTCTTTCGATTTATCCCCTTTGATTTTTCCGCCCAGACAAATCAAAGCTTTTACACTGTCACGGCTTATCATTTTTTTGCGTAATTCTGTCAAACTTAAAGCAAGGTCACTGTCAACACCCGCAACATTAACAAGTGTACATTTATCGGAAAAGTTCTGTATATCATTTCCACGAATAAATAAATCCGAAATATACATTCTGACCTTGTTCAGATGGTTCGGAGTGATTGATTTTGCGGTTTCAAAAATCAATTCCTGAAAAGTCGGGTGTGCACCGAAACACAAATTATAACCCTCTTTAAGAATTTCTCTGACAAAACAAACCAATGCATATGTCAAGGACTGTTTATATATCTCGTCACAGTCGGGGAAAGCTCCCGAAATAACAATATCGTCATTCTTTTCCGTTTCACAGCCATTGATATATCGCTGATAAATATGGTAAAAGTCATCATAATTATCCAAAAGCACTCTGTCACTCACCTTACGAGCCAATGTCCTTTTGGACAGTATTACGGCAGAATCAAATTCAAAACTATGATGCTTGTCAAGCTC
>ONIF01000004.1 GCA_900317795.1 uncultured Eubacteriales bacterium
AATGGAAATAATAGGTGTAAGGACTATCAGAGAAGCCGTTGAAACAATGAGCAATTAGCAAATATCATTGCACATTGCTAATTGCTAATTGCTAATTTTGTAGGCACATGAGTTGTCGGAGGAGTTTGTGACGGCAGAGGGTGTTTCAAGAGTGCAGAAGCCGTCTTTTTGATAAATGCAGTTTTCGTTGCATGGGATAAAAGTCATGTAAATATCACCTCAAAGGGATTATGTGAAAATTGGGAGGAAAATATACAAATGGTAAGGAAAATCATAAAAGATACGTTCATATTGATGAAGAAGTCAGAGAAAGCAGGGAAAGGGGATATAAGAATAGCGAGGGATTTATTAGATACGCTGAATGCAAATAAAGAGATATGTGTAGGGCTTGCGGCAAATATGATAGGTGAAAATAAGAATATCATAGCGGTGCAAATGGGGATAATACCCGTTGTAATGATAAATCCCGTAATAGTGTCGCATTCGGCAGGAAGCTATGAAACGGAAGAAGGTTGTTTGTCACTGGAGGGGGTTAGGAAAACAAGAAGGTGGAATGAAATAGAAGTTGAATATGATGATATGATGATGAAAAAGCATAAGAATTTATATAAAGGGCTGGTGTCGCAGATAATACAGCATGAGATAGACCATTGTAATGGAATAATAATATAAAAACAACGGGTATGCTTAATTTATTTTAGGGGAAAAATAAAAATATTTTTTAATTCTTTTAAGGAATATTTAAAGGCATATATTGTAATATCATTTAAAAGGATAATCAAAAAAAGAGGTTTGGAGGATTTTTTATGAGCGAAGTGGCGACACAAATTATCCTTGCATTAGGCGGACTGGGATTGTTTCTTTACGGAATGAAATTGCTTGGAGATGGCTTGGAGCTTGCGGCAGGTGCAAAGTTGAGAGTTATTCTTGAAAAGCTGACTTCAAACAAATTTCTGGGAGCGTTGGTCGGAATTATTGTGACGGCTATCATACAGAGTTCAACGGCTGTATCCGTCATGGTAGTGGGTTTTGTCAATGCAGGCTTGATGACGCTGACACAGGGTATGGGAGTTATCATGGGTGCAACGATAGGAACGACTGTAACAAGCCTTATATTATCGTTCAATATAGCACAGTATATGCCTATATTGATATGCGTGGGAGCGTTCATGGTAAGCTTGAGCAAGAAGAACAATACCAAGTATGCAGGGCAGATAATAGCAGGCTTTGGCATATTGTTTTTCGGCATGACGACAATGAGTGATAATTTGAAACCGTTGGCGGAAATGGAATTTTTCAAGAACATGATAACATCTGTAAGTAATCCGATAGTTGGAATTATATTCGGAACGATATTTGCGGGGGTTGTGCAAAGTTCATCAGCGACAGTCGGAGTATTGCAGGCATTGGGTGCGGCAGGTGCATTGGCATTGCCGAATGCCGTATATATCGTGTATGGAATACATATAGGAGCGTGTGTAACATCTGTTATATCTTCCATAGGTGCGACAAAGGCGGCCAAAAGAACATCACTTTCATATGTAATATTCTGTTCAATGGGTGTGCTGATGTTTACGCTGATAACGATGTTCACACCGTATGTTTCATGGATACAGATGTCAACGAATAATGTGGCACTTCAAATATCGCTGGTACATATCATATTTAGTATTGTGACAACACTGGTACTGTTGCCCTGCAACGGAATTATCATAAAGATAGCGTGCCTTATAATAAGGGGAGAGGAAAACACGGAGAAAGAGCCTTGCAGATTGAAATATGTTGACGAAAGAATTTTGAAAACACCGCCTATCGCTGTAAATCAGATAACGAAAGAGATACATAGAATGGGCATACTTGCAAAGAGGAATTTTATCTTGTCAATGGAGGCACTTTTGGAGCAGGATAAGAAGAAAATCGAGCAGGTCGAGGAAAACGAGGAAGTAATAGATTATCTGAATCATACAATAGCAGGCTATCTTGTAAAGATAAATGCATTGGCAATAGAGGACGCAGACCGTGAAAAGATAGGCAAGTATTACCATGTGGTGAGTGATATGGAGAGAATAGGCGACCATGCGGAGAATATTTGTGAAATAGCAAGTATGCAGATAGAAAAAAATGAAATTTTCAGTGAAAAGGCTGTTGGCGAGATAAACGAGTTGAAAGAACTTGTTGTAAGTGTAATAGATAATTCGCTGAAAGTATTTGACGGAGAGTCGAGAGACAGAGAAATATTCAAACTTGTCGGCGATACTGAGCAGCAGATAGATGACAAGACGGAGCTTTTCAAAGACAGGCATATAGAAAGACTGCGTAGCGGGGAATGTGATGCGGCAGTTGGAACGTTGTTTATGGAGCTTTTGACGAATTTGGAGAGGATAGCAGACCACAGCACCAATATTGCATTTTCATTTTTCCCGAATTTCAAGCCCATCAATCAGGCGGTTTGATAATAGAAAGATGACTTTGAGTTGATAAAAATTTGTTAAAAGTGCTTAAAGACTAAACCAAAAAGATGTGTTATAATTGTGTGGCAAATAAATTTTTATGGAGGATTTTGTTATGTATTGTAAACAGTGTGGATTTCAGCTTGACAGCGGAACGGTTTCATGCCCCAACTGCGGAACACAGGCAGGAGAGGGAAATAATTTTTGTCAGCAGTGCGGAACACCGAGAATGGGTAATGATAATTTTTGTTCGGTATGCGGTTACAGCTTTGCACAGACGACAACTGTATTGAATAATGATTATATGGGAGGGACTGCACCCGTTTCGGCACAGCAGAATAATGTGAATAATGTTTCAAACAGCGGAAACGGATTTGATTTCAAAGCATACGCAGGAGAGTGGCTGAAAAATCTGAAATCGGTATTGGCTATACAGGATAAAATGGAAATGGCATTGAGATATGCAAGTTATGCAGTATCTGTTTTGGTGTTCTTTTTGATGATGTTTCCTGTTATATCTGTTCACATTGAGGCTATTTTTTATGAATATACAAACGGCTCCAATCTTTTTGCAGTATCGGCATTCGGTGCAATGATGTATATATTTGCACTGCTTGCATCAGTAGCAACATTTTTGCCCCATGTACAGAGCTTTATAGAGAATAATAAAAAGCTTAGTCCGTTTGTTTATTTGATAGTTCCGTTTTTGGAGCTTGTGGGAATGATGAGTATGCTGATAGGCGTAGGTGTAACGAACACAGCGGTAAATGCATATTTCGGTGAACTTGCAAGCGTAAGACTTGGATTTATAGGCTGGCTGATATTGATATTGACGCTTGCGGCAGTAGGCGGTGCGGTATATCATGTTATCAGATATGACCTTGCATATATAAAAGCAAATAATCCGTTTGTAACGACTGTAAACAAGCCCAAAGATACGATTACAAATGCTATGAATAATACATATAACGATACGGTATATCGTGGCGATGATGTCAGAAAGTGATAAAAAAAGAGAGCTGTCATTGATTGGCAGTTCTCTTTTTTTGTATTTTTTTTATGATTTTATATATCAGGAAGCCGACAGCCGTGCCGATTGTATTTAGTATTACATCATCAATATCGGTTGTTCTTTCAAGGAAAAGCTGCACTGTTTCGATGAATACGGATATGATACAGCCGCATAGGATAGTTTTTTTAATATTGCTTTTATATAGGTATGCAAGCAGGAAACCTATGGGGACAAAAACTCCTATATTCCCGACAACGTTGAAGATAAAGTCACTAAGACCTTTACGGGAATTAAATATTGCCCGAAATTGTAAGATTATTATCCGAAAGGGTATCAGTTCGATAGCATTTGCTCCGACATTGACAATAAAAGTTTGTGTAAAAAGCATGATGAGGTATATAAAAAGTGCGGCAGCAGCCATTTCATGCAAAGCAGATGGTTTAAAGCAAATATCTTTTTGAGTTTTCTTTTTGATAAATATATATCTGCAAATTATGTAAATGGGTAACAGTATGATAATATATAAAATGCCGTCGGTAAGGAAAGAGTAGATATAGGAAAGAATAAAATTCATTTATCGGAAATCTCCTCTGCAATGTTGATGATACGCTGTATTCTGTGATTTACGCCCGAACGGGAGATAGGTTCTTTGAGTGCAGCCCCTATTTCACGCAGATTATACTCGGGAAATTCAAGACGTATTAAGGCGATTTCCCTGAGGTCATCGGGAAGATGTTCAAGTCCCCGCTTGTTTTTGATAATATTGATAGCTTCTATTTGCTGTGCGGCAGCGAGAGCGGTTTTTTTAAGATTGGCTGCTTCGAAATTGGTTTTTCTGTTGACGGCATTTCTCACGGATTTATATATATGGTTTTGGATAATTTCTATTGAGGACATCTGACCGCCCATATAAGTGATAATATCCGTAATATTTTCACTGCCTTTTATATAAACGATATAATTTCCCTTGCGTTTGACGTTTTTGGGAGATATATCGAGTTCGCTTATTTCAGAAATGATTTTTTGCAAATCATCGGAAAGCCGTTTATGCGGAACGACAAATTCAAGATGATATTCCTTTTCGGGAGAGGCGACGTTTCCGCATACAAGAAAAGCCCCACGCAGAAAGTATTTGATACATTCGTCATCGTCGATATTGGCACGGTTTATTCTGAGATTAGGCTGATTTTTGGAATGCCCGAATAAAGAGAAAATTTTATTGCAGTCGTCGCTGTCGGGAACGGAAAGGGAATAGATATTTTTTTCACCGCCCCGACGGGTAAGCTTTACATTGGTGTCAACGATAGTTCCCGTAAGGGAGGAAAGCATTTGTGAAAAAGTGCAGGCGACAGACTTGCTTTCGGTTGAAAAGGAGATTTCGTTTGAAGAAAAGTTTCTTGCAAAGAGTACCATTCCATAAACTTGGGCAGTTTTCTGTTCGTCGGTAAAAATAGGTGCATTACATAATTCTGATTTGGTTTCTTTTGAAAAAGACATTATTTTCCCGCCTTATTTACATCTCTGTGATATACAGCGGCATTTTGACCGCTTTCGGTGATATGCTTATGAAGAACTCTTGCAAGCGTAACAGAGCGGTGTTTACCGCCCGTACAGCCCACGGCTATGACAAGCTGACTTTTGCCCTCCGCAAGATAAAGGGGCAAAGAGTAATCTATGAGAGAAAACATTCTTTCGGCAAAGCCTTTTGACTGTTCAAACTGCATAACGTAGTTAAATACGCAGTCCTCCAGACCTGTATGTTTTTTCAGTTCGGGGATATAGTAGGGATTAGGCAGACACCTCACATCAAAAACGAGGTCAGCCTCCGCAGGAATGCCGTGTTTAAATCCGAAAGACATACAAGTCACAGTCATGCCGTGAGAGGTATTTTCAAGAAATGTTATGGAAATTCTCTCTTTAAGCTGGGCATTTGATAAAGAGGAAGTATCTATGATAAAATCGGCTTTAGCCCTGACACGGGAGAGAAGTTCTCTTTCAAGTTGAATAGCCTTTTCGACAGAGCCGCTGCAAACATCTGTCAAAGGGTGTTTTCTTCTTGTTTCGCTGAAGCGTTTTAATAAAATATCGTCTTTAGCGTCTAAAAAGAGTATTTTATAATGTTTTTGTTGAGAAGAAAGCTTGTCTGTTTCGTCAAAGAGGGATTCAAAGCTGTCACCTGCTCTGATGTCGGTGACGATAGCCACTTTTTTCATTTTTGAATCAGAGGATTTTTCGCAAAGTTCATAAAATACGGAGATGAGTGCAGGGGGGATATTGTCAACGCAGTAATAGCCAATATCCTCCATATTTTTCATAGCAACGGACTTTCCCGCACCCGAAAGACCTGTTATCATAATAAATTCCATTGAGTACCAATTCCTTTATTCCACGAATTTGATTTCGCAGCAGAGTTCAACGCCCTTTTTTTCAAGAACGACTTTTTTAATATATTCAACAAGCTGTCTGACATCTTCGGCAGTTGCATTATGGTCGTTTACAATAAAGCCCGAATGTTTTGTACTGACCTCCGCACCGCCAACGGAAAAGCCTTTCAAACCGCATTCTTCAATAAGGGCAGCGGCATAAAATCCTTCGGGACGTTTAAAGACACTGCCTGCACTGTAATGATTGATAGGCTGTTTGGATTTGCGTTTATCCATCAATTCCTGCATTCTGTCGTTGATAATAACTTGCTGTTCGGGCTTGAGGGTGAAAGTGACGTTTAATATAATATTTTGTGTATCCGTAAAAACGCTGTGACGGTATCCGAAATCAAGTTCATTTTTTTGATAAGTTTTGATATTGCCGAAACTGTCCATAAAAGTGACTTCGGAAATAACGTCTTTCATTTCACCGTCATAAGCCCCTGCATTCATGTAAGCTGCACCGCCTACAGAGCCGGGAATACCCCATGCAAATTCAAGCCCGCTGAGAGAATTTTTTCTTGCAAGCACGCAGGCACTTGCAAGAGATGCCCCCGCACCGCAGAATATTTTATTATCTTCAACGCTCATTTCTGTGAAAGTTCCGCTGAGTTTGATAACAATGCCTTTAAAGCCGTTATCGGAAACAAGGAGATTAGAGCCTAAGCCGATAATAAAACAAGGGATATTGTTTTCTCTGCAAAGGGTGAGAATTTTTTTGAGAGCATCAACGGTTTTTACTTCACAAAAGCAGTCGGCATTGCCGCCTATGTGAAAAGTAGTATGATTTTTCATAGGCTCATTTGGATATGACACAATATCGCTGTCATTGAGAAGATTAAAAAAATTTTCGTTCAACATAAAAAACTCCTTAAAATTTAGAATGCAATAGTTTGAGTGCCGCCGTCTTCTTCCGGATATTCAAGACCGAGAAGCTGGAAAAGCTCACGAGCTGCATTGTAGCCCATTTTACGCTGACGGTTATTCATGGCAGCGACCTCGATAATAACGGCAAGGTTTCTGCCGGGCTTGACGGGGATAGTGACAATAGGCACTTCATTACCGAGAATTTCAGTTTTTTCGCTGCTCATGCCCATACGGTCATAAACTTTTTTATTGTCCCAAAGTTCAAGGTTGATGACCATATCAATTTTTTCTGTGAGTTTTACCGCACCCATACCGAAAAGCCTTCTTGCATTGATAATTCCTATGCCACGCAGCTCAATAAAATGACGTATATTTTCGGGAGCAGAGCCGATAAGCTGTTTATTAGAGATACGTCTGATTTCAACGGCATCGTCGGCGATAAGTCTGTGACCTCTTTTGATAAGTTCGATAGCAGTTTCACTTTTACCAACACCGCTGTCGCCTACAATAAGCAAGCCTTCGCCATATACTTCAACGAGAACTCCATGACGTGTCACACGTGGAGCAAGTTCGTTATTCAGCAGAGATACAAGAGAAGCGGAAAGAGTAGATGTAGCCTCCGTTGAACGCAAAACAGGGATTTTATATTTGTCGGCGGCAGACATGAGTTCACTATAAGGAATAATTCCTCTTGTAATGATAATAGCAGGCGGCTGAAGTGCAAATATTCTTTCAATAACATAAGTTCTCTGCTCGGAACTGAATTTATTCAGATAGCTGTTTTCGGTATTTCCAAAGAGTATTATACGTGAATTATCGAAAAAGTCAAGATACCCGGTAAGTTCAAGACCGGGACGAGTAATATCCTTTGAAGAAACGTGAATTTTTTCGGGTTCGTTGGGCATATAAGCAACATCAAGTTCCAATTCCGAAATGATTTTCGCCAGATTGACAGAAAATTTTGTTTCCATGAGAACACCTCCGATAAAATTTTTAAAATGTCAACAAAATTCTATTTAACATTATACAATATTTTTATTAAATTTAAAAGAGTTTTTTTATAATTTATAAAAAGACTTTTGTTTGCGGAAAAAATGTGATATAATATGAAACATCAAAAACAATGTGGTGGGTGCGTATGCGAATAATGATTTTTACAGAGGTAACAGCCCCGTATGTATGCGGGGTGTCGAGTTATGTTGATGTACTGAGAAAAGGATTGGAAAAGCTGTCGCATGAAGTAGTGATAGTGACATCTTCTTTGAAAGCGGAAAAGCCTTATTATAAAGATTATATAATAAGATGTCCTGCAAAGGAAGCAAATAATAAATACGGATATGAATGCAAAAATTTTTCAGATGAGAATGTGATACAGTTTATATGTGCATTAAAGCCCGATATAGTCCATATACACACGGATACAAAGATAGGATATATGGGGCTTGAAGTGGCAGACCGTGCAAGAGTGCCTGTGGTATTCACTATACACGACTATTTTCATGACAGATTTGCGGCAGACAACAGAATAGTATGGAAAATAAAGACATTTTTTGAAAAGAGGCATTTTGTCGATATGCTTGACAATGCAGATGTTGTAACATCGTCATGCAGTCGAGCAGAGATGTTTGTAAGGCGTGCAAAGAGAAAAAATGAAGTAAAAGTAGTACCGTGTGCAACAGATACGGAGCTTTTCACTTACAGAAAGTACAGTCAAAGAAATATCGGTGAAATAAGGGATAAGCTCGGACTTAACAGAAATTCGGTTGCAGCGGTATTTGCAGGCAGTCTTTCGGTTGAAAAAAATCTGGAGTTTGCGTTGTCGGCATTTTCGAAGTATATCAAAAAGACGGATAACGTGCAGTTTTTGATAGTAGGCGACGGCACGGAAACGGAATATTTAAAAGGGATTTGCCGAAAGCTTAAAATAGATGATATGGTAATTTTCAAAAGCAGTGTACCGAATGAAGAAATGCCTGCGATATATTCAGCGTGTGATATGTATGTCTGTTCGTATGATGACGGGTTGATGTCAATGTCATTCGGAGAAGCAATGGCTTGCGGACTTCCCGTAATGGTAAAAGAAGATAACGAAAACATAGCATACAGCATGGTAGAGGACGGAGTAAACGGCTTTGTCTATAAGAATGAAGAAGAATTTGCGGATTATCTGAAAACCTTTTCAAAGCTTTCGATGAAAGAGAAGTGGCATATTCGTAAGACTGTAAGGAATACCGTGCCGAAAGATTCATGTGTATCTATGGCGGAGGAATACATAAAGATATATAAAAGCATATCCCGAAACGAGTAAAAAAACAGGCTCTCCGAGTAATATTGGGAGAGCCTGTTTTTTTCGGTTATTTCTTATTTTTATTTGATTTTCCTCTATTTGAATTTCTTCTGTTTGCATTTGTTTTTTTAGGCTTGGCAGGAGTTTCGGCAGGTTTCACTTCCTCTTTTGGCTTGACGGGAGTTTCAACAGGTTTTACTTCCTCTTTTGCCTTGACGGGAGTTTCAACGGGCTTTACTTCCTCTTTTGCCTTAACAGGAGTTTCAACGGGCTTTACTTCCTCTTTTGCCTTAACAGGAGTTTCAACGGGCTTTACTTCCTCTTTGGCTTTAACGGGAGTTTCAACAGGCTTTACTTCCTCTTTTGCCTTGACGGGAGTTTCAACAGGTTTTACTTCCTCTTTTGCTTTAACGGGAGTTTCAACGGGCTTTACTTCCTCTTTTGCTTTAACGGGAGTTTCAACAGGTTTTACTTCCTCTTTGGCTTTAACGGGAGTTTCGGCTTTAACGTCTTTTTTTGTTTTAGCATTTTTTTCGGGCTGTTTTTTAGGTGCAGGCTTTTTTACGTATGTTTCAAGTCCCTCACAGCCCTCCAGGAACGGTTTTATTTTTGCATAGATTTTATCAACACCGCCCTCGCTGTCGCTTTCAATGTTGAGGGGCATTATGGGGTCATGTACGCTCAAACGGAGCAAAAACCAGCCGTCACCGTTTTTCTCGTCAAAGGAAACTCTTATTCCCTCATAGTTGTCATCAGCGACATTAAATTCTTTATGCTGAGCGGCATATTGATAGAGGTCGGATATAACTTTTTCGCCATATTTGCGGAAATCCTTTTCGGTAATTTTTATTCTGAACTCTTTGCTTTCAACAGGTTCTTTGAGGTTTCCTATAATATCATCAAGGGTTTTGCCTTCATTTCTGAGCTGAACGGCTTTTATAATAATTTTTGTAACGAGGTAAGCACCGTCATCAAGGAAATAGTTTTCTTTCATAGCGGCATGACCCGATGTTTCGATAGCAAGAGGACAGTTGATATTGTTGTTATTCTGTCTTACAGCCTCATCTATGACGTTTTTGTAACCTCTTTTAAAGCGGAGATGTTTGCCTTTGAGGTCTTTTTCGATAAATTCTTTCAAGCCGCTTGAAGTGATGGAGTCGGTGACAATCATTCCGCCTGCAATGCCCTCCAATGCAATAGCGGCAGCAAGTGCAACAAGGCGATTTCTGTTGATTTCCTTGCCGTTTGCATCGACAGCACCGCCACGGTCAACATCGGTGTCAAAGATAACGCCCAAGTCTGCATGATATTTTTTAACAGCATTGCATACAAATTCCATAGCCTTTGCATCTTCGGGATTGGGGATATGATAGGGGAACATTCCGTCGGGTTCAAGGAATTGGCTGCCCGTAATTTCGGCACCGAGAGCTTCAAGGACATCTGTTGCATAGAAGCCGCCCACACCGTTTCCTGCATCGACTACTATTTTAAAGTTTTTGAGGGGGTGGTGATAGTCGTCTTTTGAGTTGATTTCTTTTTTGATAAACTCACGGAGATTTCCTGCATAGCAGCTCATGTAGTCTGTTTCAACGAGTTCACCGTTTTCACTGCGTTCGGGTTTTTCACCGTCTTGTGCATATTCGAGAATGGCTGTAATATCGTCACTTTCAAGACCTCCGTCACGGGTAAAGAATTTCAGACCGTTTCTGTAATAGGGGTGATGGCTTGCGGTAATTTGTATTGCACCGTCACAGTCAAGTTCAACGGTTGTCATGAACATGGCAGGAGTAGAGGCAAGGTCACAGTCAATAGTATATATGCCTGCATTGGTAAGAGTTTCTTTTACAACAGCAGAAATGGCAGGTCCCGATATTCTCGAGTCACGACCTACCGAAACAGTGAGTTCTTCGGGAGATTTAGCTGTCTTTTTGGCAAGCCAGAGAATAAAGCCGTTTGTCATAGCCTGTATGGTATCGTTTGTAAGGTTTACATCATAGCCTGCACCGTCAACTGCAACACCTCTGATATCCGTGCCGCTTTTAAATGCCTTCCAAAAGTCTTTTAACATAGTTTATACGCTCCTTTTTTCATTTGATTTCGTTTTCAAAAGAAAACTTGTCATTAGTTTTTGTAAGGGTATCTGTAAAATTATCTGTAATGAAAGTGAGTTTGCCGTCATCAAGGGAGAACTCGAAAGTTTCCTCGTTGACAACATCACCGTCAACTACAAGATTATAAGTAAATTGATTATCGGTGGTTTTATAAGCCCCGATATGTCTTGAACCGCTGCAAAGATATTCATATCTTCCGTCATCATAGAAAGTGAAAGTATAGTTATAGCCCTGTTTTTCATCGACATAGAGCCACGAGCCGAGAATACTTTCATTAGGCGTGAAGTCGCTGTAATATTTGATGACAGGGACAAAGCTGTCTGTCTGCAAAAACGGCAGTTCCGTATCATCGGAAGCGGTAAGGGCAATGCCTTTTCCCGTGAATATATTTCCTGCAACTTTATATTTAAAGTCGTTGCGGAGATTGTATTTTCCATAGCTTGATGAAGACAAACTGAGGGTAGATGTTTCGGGATTTATGATATATTCACCGTCATAGGTGACACCGCCGAAGCTGTAATTGAATTTGTTATCATCAAGCAGGGTGAGGTTATACATATATTCCTGTCCGCCCTGTTTAAAACGCAGCCGCCAGGAGCCTTTCAGGCTTGTATCAAAGAATATTTGAAGTACGGCAAGTGCACACGCAGATAAGAGCACAATAAAGAATGCAATGATAACAGGTGTATCAACAGAGCGTTTGTATTTACGTTTTTTCTTTTTGAATTTTAACATGATTTCTTCTGACATAAAAAATAGCCTCCGACAAAAAAATTTATTTACAGTAATATTTTACCGTAAAAATTGATATATTACAAGGAGTAAAAAGAAATTTTTTGTAAATATTTTATTTTTTGGGGAGTTGAGTTTTAGTGATATTGACAAATATTGGAAAAACACAGGTGTTTATGAAAAAAATCTTATAATATTTTAAAAGATAGTGTTGAAACGAGAGGAAAAATGTGTTATTATAGGAGTATCATTTTTGTATAAGATGAAATCGTATTTTTTATTTAGGGGGCTTTATTATGGATACGAAAGAACTTTATAAGGTTTGGCTTGATAATGCGAAAGATGACGGTGACTTGACAAAGGAACTTGACGGTATTGCAGGCGATGACAAAGAGATATATGAAAGATTTTACACGGAGCTGAAATTCGGCACGGCAGGACTGAGAGGAATTATCGGAGCAGGCACAAACAGAATGAATGTCTATACGGTAAGACGTGCAACACAGGGACTTGCCAATTTTCTTAATAAGACGTGTAAAAATCCGTCGGTTGCCATATCGCATGATTCGAGAATAAAGGCAGATTTGTTTGCAAGGGAGGCTGCAAGGGTACTTGCGGCAAACGGTGTAAAGGCATATATATCAAGGGAATTGCAGCCTACACCTGTTGTATCTTATGCAGTAAGGGAGTTAAAGGCAAGTGCAGGCATCATGGTAACGGCAAGCCATAACAGAGCGAAATATAACGGATATAAGTGTTACGGAAATGACGGCTGCCAGATGACAGACGTATCTGCCAATGCCGTATATGACGAGATATTGAAAGTCGAGTACTTCAACGGAGATATAAAGCTTGTCGATTTTGATGAGGGCTTGAAAAGCGGCATGATTGAATGGATAGGCGAGGAGTTGTATGAAACATATCTTGACAATGTAAGAAAGCAGTCTGTAAACCCCGATGTATGCAGGGGAGCGGGCTTGAAAGTGGTATATACGCCATTGAACGGTGCAGGCAATAAGCTGGTAAGAAAGGTACTTTCACAGATAGGGATAGATAATGTTGTAGTAGTGCCCGAGCAGGAAAAGCCCGACGGTAATTTCCCGACTTGTCCGTATCCCAATCCCGAGATGAAAGAGGCACTTTCGTTGGGCTTGGAACTTTGCAAAAAAGAGCAGGCGGACTTGCTTTTGGCAACCGACCCCGATAGTGACAGAGTGGGAATAGCTGTAAAGACAAAAGACGGTTACAGGCTTATGACGGGAAATGAAACAGGCATTATGCTTATCAACTATCTGCTTTCGACGAGAAAGGAAAAGGGAACACTGCCTGAAAATCCCGTAGCGGTAAAAACGATAGTAACAAGTAAGCTTGTTGGGGAGATATGCAAGAAATACGGCTGTGAATTGAAGAACGTTCTGACGGGCTTCAAGTATATAGGCGAGCAGATACTTCTTTTGGAGCAGAAAGGTCAGGAAAACAGATATGTATTCGGCTTTGAAGAGAGTTACGGATACTTGGCAGGAACGTATGTAAGGGATAAAGATGCGGTAGTTGCGTCAATGCTGATATGCGAGATGGCTGCATATTATCTTAATAAGGGCAAGAGCCTTGATGATGTAATGACAGAGATATATGAAGAATACGGCTATTATCTCAACAGGACAGACAGTTATGAATTTGACGGAGCGGCAGGCATGGCAAAAATGGCAGATATTATGGAGGACTTCCGCAAAAATCCGCCAAAAGAGGTTGCAGGCTATCAAGTGGTTGAGATTGCCGACTATCTGAATTCTTATCAAAAGGACCTTGTGACAGGTGAACAGACAGTATTAAATCTTCCGAAATCAAATGTACTTTCCTATTCGCTGGAGGGCGGCATGGGAGTGATTGTCAGACCTTCGGGAACAGAGCCGAAAGTGAAAGTATATGTGACAGCCGTTGGAACAACAAACGAAAATGCTGCTGAAATAGGGGAAAACTTGTCAAAGTATATGGCGGCTTTCATGAAATGATAAAATAAACAAGACCGTTGACTTCTTCAAGCCAACGGTCTTTCTCTTTCATTGCTAATTGCTAACTGCTAATTGCTAATTTATTTGCCGAGTTCTTCGGCACGTTTTGTGCAGGCAGCCATAGCGTCAATGATAGTCTGGGAAACATTTTTTTCGTTGAGGACATTAACGGCTTCAATGGTAGTACCGCCCTTTGAGCACACTTTTTGAATAAGAGTGTCGGGGTCGTCACCGCTGGAAAGGAGCATTTCGGCACTGCCTATAAAAGTCTGAGCAACGAGTTTAAGTGCAGTATCTTTTTCAATTCCGACAGAAACGGCATAGTCTGTCATAGCCTTTGCAAAGAGATATACATAAGCGGGACTGCTGCCATTCACGGCTATCACTGCATTCATCTGTTCTTCGGGCAAAACAACAACCTCACCCGAATTGGCAAACATATCATAAACTATTTTAAAATCTTCGTCGGAGATATTTTCTGAACGGCATAAAGCGGTAGCACCTTTTCCGAGTAAGAGGGGAGTGTTAGGCATAACACGCACCATAGGGCAATTCACGCCCAAGCCTTTTCTCACATATTCGATAGATATGCCTGCGGCAATCGTTACAAATACTTTTTTGTCATTTGCGGCAGACTTGATTTCTTCAAGAACTTCGTCATAGTTTTGCGGTTTAACGGCAAGTACGATTATATCGGATTTTTCGGCAAGTTCCGCACCGTCATAAATAATGTTTACACCGAGTTCAGCCATGTGTTTCAGCTGTTTTACATTGCAGTCATACACGCAAATGCATTCCTGAGGGACTTCGGCTTTCAAAAGACCTTTCACGATAGCGGTAGCCATATTTCCCGCACCTATGAAACCTATTTTTTTCCCCTCCTCAAAATAGAAGCAGTTATTGTAATAGTTTTCGTTTTCATCTTCATGTGTGCTTTTTTTAATCAAATCTTTTAACAATTCAAACACCTCATTTTTTTAATTAAAAAGAATATTGATAGCTTCAAAGAGATTACCGCTCATAACGGGGTATTTTGCAAGCAGTTCACCCTTGATTTCGGGAGAAATATTGGTATGCAGATAAAGGGAGTCGATACCTGCATTGAAAGAGCCTTGAATATCTGTTATATAGTCATTGCCTATCATAATGGATTCTTTGGCATCAAGATGATGCTTATCAAGAATATACTGATAGAATTTTATATCGGGCTTGGCACAGCCAATATCAGAAGATATGATTACATCTTCAAATTTGTCATATATGCCGAGCATACGTATTTCGGGTTCGGTGAAAATACGCTGTGCATTCGAGAGAAGATAAGCTTTACCGCCGTTTTTGTATATAGCGTCAAAGAGTTCGTTTACACCGTCATAGAGCTTTATGTATTTAAGGGACAATGCACGGAATACCAGTCCGATTTCTTTTGCAAGGGAGAGGGGGCAGTCAATACCTTTTTCCGTGAGTATTTTCTGAAAAACATATTCAATTTGAGGTTCGGGGTTGGTTGAATATTTATCTTTGGGGATTTGTTCAATTTGCTCTTGGAGGCAGGTGGAATAAGCACTTTTAAGCTGTTTGGGGGAATACACAGCCCCATGCATAGCGTAGATATTAGCCATATTTTTCCAAAGGCTTGCTTTCCATTCATTTGTGTTGATGTCAACGAGAGTGCCGTAAAGGTCGAAGATATAGTTTTTATACATGTCGAAAACTCCATTCCATATATTTATAAATATATTGTAATACAGCGGAGGAAAAATTTCAATAATTTCTTTTGACAAAATTGAAATATATTAAAAAAGCTGACGGCAGAAATGTCGTCAGCTTGTGAATTATGAAAGTTTTTTGAGTTTATCTTCGGTTTTTTGAATGAGATTGTAAAGAGAAATCGAAATATCGGGATAGTATTTTGAGATAATATCGGGAGAAAGATAAGGTGCGGCTGCGGTATTGAGGGCGGTAAAATTGCCTGTATTTTTGCCTTGGGAAAGGCATTTGGCATTGGTTTCGCTGATAGTCTGCAAAGCGGAGGACAAGCCTGCATAGACCTCGGGCATGATTGAAAACATAGCCTGAGGATTTTTGGGATTGGCGGAATACAGAAGCCTGACAGATTTATAAACGGATACCATAAGATAAGCTGAGATTTCTGCATTGATGCCTTTACAGGAGGTCTGTTCAAGCAGACCGAATATAATTTCTATTGAATCGAGTATAAGTTGTTTGTTAGCGGTAAGAACGGCATTGGTTTTGCTGGGGAGAAGTTCGGCAGTTTTGGGTGTCGTTTCAAAATGCAGACCGCTTCTGTCGGCAGTTCTGCCCAAAAGATAGTCACATGATACATTGTAGTAGTCTGCAATTTTGACAGCAAAATCCAGACCGCATTCCCTAATGCCTTTTTCATAGTGTGAAAGCAGGGCTTGCGACACGCCCAATTCTAAAGCAGCTTGTTTTTGGCTTAACCCTTTTTCTTTTCGGAGGAGGGTTATCATTCTCGGAAAATCACTCATATAAAAACCCCTTGACATTATGTAAACAAAATTATATATTTAATTTATTCAGAAAAACGACTTTATCCGTCAAATTAAAACAGTATGTAAATTATATAACAAATAAAACAGTTTGTAAAGTTTTTTTGAAAAATTTTTTAAGGAGATTTTTGTAAAATGCAGTCATACGTAATATATTTGATACGTCACGGAGCGATAGATGAAACGCTGAAAGGGAGATATATAGGCAGGACAGATGTGAGCTTGTCCGAAAAGGGAAAAAATGCTTTAAGGGATATAAAGAGGAATTTCGGTTATCCTGTTCCAAAGAAAGTATATTCAAGTCCTCTGCAAAGATGTACAGAAACGTGCGGAATAATTTATCCCGATATGGAAGTAAAGATGATTGGAGCATTGAGTGAATGTGATTTCGGAGATTGGGAGGGCAAAAGTGCGGTTGAATTGGCAGGTAAGCCCGAATTTACGGAGTGGCTGAAAAACTCCGATAAGACACCGCCCCCCAACGGAGAAACGGGGAAACAGTTTGCCATGCGTATATGCAAGGGATTTGAAAAGATAGTGAATGAGATAATAAGTGAAAATATCACGACATCTGCAATAGTGACGCATGGGGGAATTATAATGACATTGCTGTCAGTATATGGCATACCGCAGGCAGAGAGCCATAAATGGAGAATGGACAACGGATATGGATTTGCGGTAAGAGTAACACCGTCATTGTGGTTTAAAGACAAGGTTGCGGAAGTATTTGACACAGTACCGTTTGCCCCAAAGCCAGAGCGTCAGAAGGATGAGATAGAGTTTTTTGAGTGAAATTCTTGTAGTAGAAATTCCGCAACACCGTTTTCATAGCTGTTTCCAATAATAATGTCGGCATAATTTTTAACTTCATTGACACAGTCGCCCACAGCTACTCCGACATCGGCAATTTTAAGCATATCGACATCATTAAGATTGTCACCGAAAGCAACGACTTTATCTGCATTGAGCATTTTTTTCAGTTTAAGGACACCATTGGCTTTTGTTGCACTTGAGCTGAAAACTTCAAGAAAAAATAAATCGGAGTAGTTGTCTTTGTAGAGAGTGGGTTTGGCATGGGGGAGAGTTTTTATTTTGTGATAGATAGGTTCAAGTCTTTCATAGCTATCTACCATAGTGAAATATATGATTTTAT
This sequence comes from uncultured Eubacteriales bacterium, assembly GCA_900317795.1. Classification (GTDB taxonomy): domain Bacteria; phylum Bacillota; class Clostridia; order Oscillospirales; family Acutalibacteraceae; genus UBA1213. The sequence continues at coordinate 17,579 of ONIF01000004.1, forward strand.
CGTCATCGGAGGCGGTTATATCGGGAACTTGCTTAAAGCTTTTGTAATCTTGATTTTTACGGGCATTAAAGAAATTTCTTTCAACTTGGTTTTGAAGTTTTTCAAATTCGACATTGATACCGCAGTCACTGTCGAATTTATAGACAAATGACATTCTGTCAAAGGATTTGAGAATTTTTATAATATGATCGGCTGTATCGGTATCCATAGGAGTACAGCCGATATATTTTTGTGTGTTGAAGTCGTATATAAGTACACCGTTAAGCTGAACGCAGGGGATATTGATATGAAGTTGTTCAAGAATATCTATGCAGGAACGGCTTCTTGCGGTGGCAACGGAAAACAGCATACCGTTTTGAATAAGATTGGAGATTATGTCAGCGGAATGTTGAGAGAGCTTGGCATTTTTGTCAAGTAAAGTTCCGTCAAGGTCGGATATATAGAGAGTTTTCATTCAGACACCTCATTTTTATAATAATAAGTAATGCCGTTGAATTGGATTTGGGAAGAATTTTCAAAAGGCTCAATAGAAAAATCGGCAGTTTTCATAGAGCCGTCACTCATATAAATAATGCCGTGACCGCAGGGTTTGCCGTCAGAGAAAGAGCCTGTATATCTATGGTCGGAGAAAAGCACAGTTCCCATGCCGTCGGGGAGGGAATTTTTCATACTGCCCGTATAAATGCCGTCAGCATTTCCCACAGAGATATTTTTTTCTATGGAGAATTCGGGAGTTTTTCTTAAAGTTTCGTATGGAGTGTTTTCAAGCTCGGGGCAGGGCGGAATTTCGTCAAATTCACGGAAAATAACTTTCATAGGCTTTTCGGGGGAGTTGTTGCGGAAAATGCCCTCAAAAATTTTTTCGCAGGAGGGAGCGAAAGTACAGCCCATACCGTTATGCATATTGTCGCTGATACCCCCGTAATATTCAACAGAGCCGTCGGGGGAGTATTCGCAGGCATATATAAGAATGCCGTTTTCGTAAATGGAGCGTCTTATAATTTTCCCGTCTGCAATTTCGTTTATTCTGCCGTGAGGTTTGCCGTTTTTAAAAGTGCCGATATAGAGGGGCTGACCGTTTGAAAAAAGTATTCCACAGCCATTATAAAGCCCGTTTTTCCAGATACCCTCATAATACATTTCATTGTTCCAAAGTTCAATGCCGTAGCCGTTACGCATACCGTTGGAAAAAGAGCCTGTATATATGACATTTCCGTTAAAGAACTGTTTTCCTAAGCCGTCATAGACAGAGTTTTTAAATTCACCCTCAAAAATTTTCTCACCGTTTTTGTATTCAATACCTTGACCGTTTCGGTGCATATCGGTCCATTCACCGCAGTAGGCAAGGTTTTTGTCAGGGGAGTATTCATTGAATATTCCCACAGGCTGACCGTTTTGAAATTCCCCCTCGGCATAACTGCCGTCATTAAGGAAAATTTTACCCGTGCCGTTATAAATATCGTTTTCAAAACCGCCTGTATAGATGATTTTACCGTTGCTGTCGGTAAGAGTGCAGTCACCGCAGGCTTTGCCGTTTTTGAAAGAGCCTTTAAGAGAAGTGCCGTTTTGCATATAAAGAATGCCGTTACCATTATAAAGCCCGTCAAGCCATTGACCTTTGTATATAACAGAGCCGTCTTGTGCATAGGAAGTTCCCGTACCGTTTTGGAGATTGTCTTTAAAATCTCCCGTGTAAAGCAGATTGCCTTTACTGTCAAAGAGAGTGCCTGTATTAAGAAATTTGCCGTTTTCGTACTTGCCGACAAAAAAGGCTTTATTATCATAATTATATGTAATACCTGCACCGCTTTTTGTACCGTTTTCGATATTGCCCAAGTAAAGCAGATTACCTTTACGGTCGAAAAAAGTACCTATATTGACAGATTGGTTGTCACTCCATTGACCTACAAAAGCACTGTCATTGTTCGGGGAGAAAGCAACGCCAAAGCCGTTTTTTTTATTTTCGGTCCAGTTGCCTGCGTAGCAGAGTTTGCCTGATTTGTAGTAATGGACACCCATGCCGTCACGCATATCATTTTTATAATGTCCGTCAAAAGCGGTTTCACCGTTTGGCATAACGGTTCTGCCTTTTCCGTGACGTTTGTTTTGACTGATTTCGCCAAAGTAGAAATAATTTTTGTCATTGGCTTTTATAATTTGTTTTTCGGCAATTTCATAGGGGCATTCACCCGAAAAAATGCATTTTCTTTCATAGGGGGCATAATTTTGATTTTGTTCTATGAGAATTTCGGGTTCTTTTAAGCTGTCGGATATTTTTTCCTGTTTTTCGGGAGTTTGCGGAGGGGGCGGAGCAGGAGATAGAGGTTTATTTTCAAGTTTGTTTTCGTGGGATTTTGTTTTAACGTCATCATCAGATAACCATGAAGCATAAACTTCCGTGCTGAAAAAAGTCGGGTTTACAACATCTTCAAGAGCCTTTTTTCTTTCGGCAAAATTTTGTTTTGTACAGAAATAGAGATTTCCGAAATTTGTCGAACAGAGAATTTTGGGAGTGCCTGTAAGTTTATTGAGCTGTTGAGAGGTTTTCATATCGACCTCGGCACAAAACGGATAAAGTATGGTTTCCGTGCCGTTTTCTTTGAGGAGGATAACAGGTTTATTGCCGTCTTTGGAGGGAGAAACGGTATATTTAACGGTCTTGTCGTGACGGGAGATAAATTCGGTTTTGAGCCACTTATGAAGTTTGTTAAAATAAGCTCTTTTAACAGGTCTGTGCAGGCTGTCGAGGGTTTCGGCAAAATATCCGCCTGCGGTATCAAAGACACGTTCAAGCTGTTTGCCGTCTTTTGTAATCATTCTGAAACGCAGGCTGACACCGTTTTCCATGACATAGCTGTAATTATTAAGTCCGTCAGCAGTTTTTACATTGCCTCTGCCCTTTTGGGAAACACCTGTTTCAAAGAATTTTTTTCTGACATTGCAGAGAATATCATTTTCGTCAAAATTTTCGGAATCCGTTCCATACACTCCGTAATATATTATATTTTTGTCAATATCTTTAAACATATCATAAAAAACCCTTTCATTTGTCGTTCTGATAATATCATACAATAAAATACATATTTTTGCAATAGATAGAAAAATATAACAAATTTTTCTTTGAAAAGTGGAAGATATGTGTTATAATAGCGTTGTGGAAATTTAATTAGGGAGGTAAATAAAATGCAATTTTTTCTTGACGAGGCACTTGACATCAACAACACGGTAGAGGAGAATTTAAGTATTGCTCAAAAATGGCTTGAAACGGCATATAATTGGGCAGCGGCATTTTTGCCGAAGCTGATAGCAGCGGCAATTATATTTCTGGCAGGCTGGTGGCTTGTAAAGCTGGTATGCAAAATTTCGGTAAGGGCGATGACAAGGGCAAAAATTGACAAGACGGTCATAAGCTTTTTAAATTCCATTTTAAATGCGGCATTGAAAGTGCTGATAATATTGTGTGTACTTTCGACAGTGGGATTTGACATGACGACGCTCATAGCAACGGTGAGTGCGGCAACAGTTGCAATAGGACTTGCGTTGAAAGACAGCCTTGCCAACGTTGCAAGCGGAACGCTTATTATTATAAATAAGAAGTTGAAAGTGGGGGATTACATAGAAACAGAGGGACTTCAGGGAACGGTAGTAAAGATAGATATGATGTACACAACGTTGTGTACGTATAATAATAGGGAAATACTGATACCGAATTCAAGGCTTACTTCCAATAATGTCATCAATTATTTTGTAAGGGAGAAAAGGAGAGTAGATTTAGTCATACCGATACCTTACGAAGCAGACGTTGAAAAGGCAAGAAAAGTGATTATGGATTTGCTTGATGAAAGTGAACTTGTACTTCACGAGGAGAATAATAAAGTACAGATAGATAAGCTGAATGAAAGCAGTGTAGATTTGATTGTATGGATATGGTGTAACTCGGAGGACTATTGGAAAACGTATTACGGAATGAGAGAGAGTATAAAAGAATTCATATGGATTTAATTCCAGATTTTGATTATAGTAAAGGAATTATCTTAACTAATTATTTAGTAAAACAACCAAATATTTATAATTTAATCAATATTAATAACATTAATTTTTCCCCAGACAATACCAAGACTATTATAATAAAGCAAGAGTTATATTTTTATACAAAAATCAACAATAATACAAAGTTGGTTTTGTTAAAATTAGAAAATGAATTTTTTGGAGAAAATAAAAATAAACAATATTTAGAAATAGATTTATTTAATTATGATATATCTGTAAAAGAAAATAATTCAGAAAATGATGATAATTTTATTTTAAATACAAAAGATTTTATAGTTTTGGATGATATAAATATATTCAACTATGTATTTAATAAAAATGAAAATAAATTATCTGTA
>ONIF01000091.1 GCA_900317795.1 uncultured Eubacteriales bacterium
TATTGAATGATAATGATGATACAAAACCGCAAAACAAACCGATATATAATCATTACATGAGTTTTTATCCACATAATACATTGAAAGAACATTATGGGGAACTTCTTTTAAAGAATCAAACCTTTTATGATTTTTGATTCTTTTCTGAAACTCGCTGTTAGCCTTTCCGTAATCGTGATATTCACACGCTGACAATAAATCATGATACAAAACATCACTGCCGATATAACCTAACTGTTTCAGCAGTGATGCCTGTAATTTCAAATCATCTGTATGTTCACGAATGGTTCGGTCGGGCTTGGCGAGTGATTGATTTAACATTTTTTCCAAATCACTCATATCATTGCACCTCACGCCAAAAATACGGGATATATTAACTTTTTCTCTTTATAAGTGTATGTGTCAAATAAAACACCGTCACCTGCACCGTCAATATTGTAATCGGAAGAACATAAAACAGGTATCTTTTCAAAAATTCTCTTGTTATTTTCAGACACGTAATTTTTATTTAAAAGATATTTCGTACCTTGTTTTTTCACACCCTGGTGATTTCCTGCCAAATCCAGACCGTCAATGACAGCTAACGGTATATATGCAAGCATATCTGAATTTTCGCTGTTCATATAGTAATCGTCATATTCTTCACTTTCATATCTTTCGGAAAGTTCGGTTTCTTCCGCACTGATTATCTCCACAAAATCCTCCGCTCTGCCGATTGATGTCAGATTGTCAATATTCGCCATTATATCCGACATTGTTTCTTCATCGCTCACGATATGTATCATCAATTCCACTTCATACAGCATTTCATAATATTTCGGGGCTTTTGTAAGAGTCCGATACCGTGACCACTGCTTTTTATAGGTTTCCTCTTCAAAGCTTTTTACCATGCTTTCCAGACGTTTTATAAATGCCTTATATTCTTTCGTTTTCGATTTGCCCTTATGCTCTTTCACACGATTTTTTACTGCCTTTATTCTTTCGGGCATTTTCTTCAATTTACGGTATTCTTCAAGCAATTTTTCGTTTGTCACGTTGATTGTAATTCCCTTTTCAAAGTCATTTCCTTGTGCTTTAATAGCTGACGCAACAACGGTATATGCCGAACATAACGCATCTTTACAGCACATTTTTACAAGTATTCCCCTGTCGTTTTGCAGACTGTTCAAAAAGCAGTCCTCTTTGAACATCTTCCTTTGAAAAGAGGAATATTTTCCCTGTATGCTCACATACATCGGGTGATATTCCCGATAAGAACAGGCATTATGTATTGCACCGATTACCGTTGAATAGGGTGGCAGAGGGTATGTCATTCGGCAGTTGACCGTTTCTTCACGTCTGTAATTGGCTCGGTTTTGCTTTATATGAAGTCTTATCGCTTTCATTTTTCACCATCTCACTTACTGTAATAAGCCTTTACCTGTTCCTTTAAATCACTGAAAAACTCCCCTACACGTTTCGGAGAAAGCTCCCTCACAATATCATCTTCATTGACGAACTGACCGTTCCTCATCATTGCACAACTGAAATTATCGTTCATTTTTTCTCTAAGTGCATTGATATTGAGCTTTAAGGAATGCACTTTCACGGAATTTTCAAATACATGAGTTTTCCTTTTGCCGATACCCCCGACTACAAATATCGGTTCTGCATTGTCAAGACTTCCCTTTACGACAAGTGACAGATTTTCCACTGCATCAAGCAGGGCATTCACTCTGGCAATTTTTTCTTCTGTATCGGCTTCTTGAGAAAAGTTTTCATCAACGCCTATTCTGTCAAGGTCTATCGTAAGACTGTATATTTTCAATCCCTTGTCATATTCATACTGATACGGCATAAGTCCCGATTCTTTTCCGTATTCCTGAAGATTGCGATTATTTGCTTTGGCATAGTTTTCCGCAAGATAAAGATTATTATGGAACTGAGCCTCATTGATGAACGGGTCAACAGCTATTGCGTCTGTAACATAAAATGAACTGTTGCGTTTGTATGTAAGTTCTCCCGTTGAGAGATAACCGCCCTCCAATGCACGATTGGTTGCGGCATTCACTTCTGCATTTGCATTTTTTTGTGCGGCACCGTCCACTCTGGTAGTGAGTTCATCATAAAATCCCGACTGCACGCAGAGGGCATTTTTAAGACTCTCACTGCTCTTTGAAGCATATACTTTGTTATGGCTGTAAACTTTCTGTACAGCGGATATATTTCCAAGTCCCTCACCGTAGTTTGCAGTCATGTTGGCGATTACCGTTAAAGTTAAAGCTGACATCATTCATTCTCCTTTTTATTGAAATTTTTGACATCGGGGGTAAGTGCGTTCGCAAAGGCATACGCCAAACCGATATTATTTTCGGGATTTTCAAAAAGCTGATATGCAAACGTGAGTTCCTTCCCCGTATAAGACGATAAATTCAGAAGTATCTCATTCATTCTGTCATAGTCATGTGCAACTATCGAACTGATAAGCTTCTGTTTATAAGATTTGAGTTTATTTTCTCCGTCATTGTCCATGAACCATTCCGATACAGAATACCCTGTCGCTCTTGCACTTTTTATATTGAGTTTTTCGTTATCCGACATTCTCAATTCTCCTTTCCACTTTTCGTTGATGTCTATTATTTTAGCATTTTGTATTCTTGCAGTCTTGCCTTGTTCGGTGTTTTCTGTACCCAATTTAAGCATAAATTCTATGCAGCTGTCCAGCAATTCATTATTCAGACATCTGTTATATACTTCATTTTCAAGATTGAAGTAATAATCATCTGTTATTTTATAATTGAATTTCAAATTATCCGATTGAAGTTCCTGCAAGGCTTTAAGCCTGTCGGCTCTCACAAACAATGTCTGATACTGCTCGTCATCTCTCGGTTTTATAATAATCTCGACATCATATCGGATATAATCCGCTGAATTTTTTAAAGCAAGATATAACTTTGTACGGGAATTTTTTTCTTCCGTTCCGTTGATTTCCTGCATAAATTTATGATTGGTCTGCTTTAATGTATTCAAGTCAAAGTTGTTGTTGATGAAGTAGCCCTCACGGGTATTGCTGAATGCAAACGGTATGAAGTCAAATTCTATGCAGTCATTTCCAACAAAGGTATCTTTATCGAAAGCATAGCCAACATATTTGCTTTTTCTGCCTTCATCAACATTATACCCCTGCAATCTGCAATGAGGATTTTCCTGTGTCAAAAGCAAATTCGTATTATTAAATCCTCTGTACATCATAGGACTATACCTGTATATCTCCTTTATGATATGGTACCTGTTTTTCTGTATGATACCGATATATTCTTCACTGTTTTCGCCATTAAATTTCACTTTGCCAAGCAAATTTTGAAGTACCTTTTTCGACTTGACCATGTCATTGACTTTTTTAATGTCGTCGTCACTTAGGCTGTCCCCGTCGAGAATATCCATGATTTTACAATGCGTCATTTCGGAACGAAACCAATATTCCGCAAAATCAAGGTATCTCTCTTCCGTTATATCCGAACTGTGATAAAGTATTCCGTCAAGACCTCTTATTGCCTCTTTGGGAAGCCCATCACTTTCCTTCATGTCACTTAAAATTTTGTAGTCAAGTTTTTCATACTTACCAACGGAAAAATTAAGATATTCCAGCAATCCCAAAGCCGCCGCCGAAAAACGCCAATCACTTAATTGAAGTAAAGTGTCATATCCTTCATAGTCAGTTTTTTGCTTCAAAAAAATCACCTCTCTTTCATACTTCCATTCATTCCACCAGAAGTTTTATACAGCCAAATCCAGCCGACTTTCTCGAACCTATACCGTTCTTTAAAAGATAGTTCAATATTGCCTTGTCACCCTTCATGGACAGAGTTCCTATCGAAACTTCACAATATTGTCCATAGTGATATACAACCGTTTTTTTGAGGTCTATTGGAATCACACAAAAATCCTTCAATAAATCTTCACTAAATCCGTCAAACAAAAGCTGTTGTTTTATCGTACCATTGAGCTTCTCCAAAAAGTTATCGCTGTCACAAGAATAATAAATATCACTGTTTTCAGTATGCTCTCTTATGCAAAGAGGACTTAACATTTTAACAAGTATCTCATTTTCGTCAGTTTCAAAATCCCTCAGTTTTTGGATAGAAACAAGCTGCATGGAATTATTTTTGAGTGGAAAATCTTTATTTTTCTGTGACAGGAATGCCGAGTAAAAAATATAACCTGTAAGCTTATCTCCTGTCGAGAATATCATAGACACTTCATTTTTTGATAAATCAATCTTATCTTTACGAAAAACAGGAGAAGGCAGACCTATCGAAAAAGTGTAAGGTCTTCTGGAGTTACCCGAAAAATATCTTTCAAAGTATGCACCGTTATTGATACAGGAAATAGACCTTTTCAAAAACGAGAGAAATACCCTGTGATAATCTGACGGAATACCGTTATTTTGCAAGATGAACTTCACATTCACTCTCATTTTCAATCACCTCCTATCCGATAAAATTGTAAGAAATTTAACGTTTCTCACATTGATTTAAATATAACACATACAAAATCCTTTGTCAACCCTTTAATTCTTTTTTGTAAGATTTTGTCGAAAAGTGATAAATTTACCCTTTACTTTTCAATCGAATTGATGTACAATAATTTATACAATTAAATCTATTCATTTTGGAATGTAAATTTAATACTTTTTTGTAAAACTCCTTTTTAAATCTATCCATCTTGGAACACGAAAAAAGACAAGCATTTTTTTTGATGCTTGTCTTTTTTAATAGAGCTATCATGATGTTTCGCTTTTGTTCAGTCTTTCAACAAATTCAATCAAATTTTCCTGTTCATCAAGCTTTTCAAATGAACCTATAAGCTCTGAATCCATATATATGTCATATGTTGTCGCTATGGGAGAACCATTTTTTAAAATAAGATATACATGATTTCCAAAAGTATGTTTGACTATATGATTTTTATAAGAAAACTCTATATCAGCCAATTCCGGATAATCATATATTTCAAAAACCTGCTGCATAGTCAGCTTTTTGCTCGAATTTATTTTGTGTATCATCGGAGTGTCCATAAATCCTGCTACTTCTCCGTTATAAAATTCTCCGTCTGCATTTATCAAAAGAAACTCACCGTTTTTAAGTGAAATGCTGTCTGTATCTGCCATATTGACAGCATAAACAAACTCACCTTCAATATAGCAGTTATCATGAGTTTTATATACCAAAAATTCCTTGTTCTCAAATCCTTCGGCAAACAGTTCATCAGTCACATAAATGCTTTCTTCAACTCTTTCGGAAACAACGCTCGGCACTCTATTTTCGGTAATGTAACTGCTTTCTGCTTCCTCGGAAACATCGCTCGGCACGCTGCTTTCAGCACTATAACCCCTTTCGTCTTTTTGAGAAACATCGCTTGATACTGTAATTTCCGATACTTGCTCTGATAACTCGTTCCGACTCCTCGAAGAACAGCCATTCATCACACTCAAAACGAATAAAATCATAATGACAGAAATTATTTTATACTTCATTTTTTATTACTCCATATCGTAGGTTTTATGCCATTCTATCACTTTTTAATTTCTCTGTCAATCAAATATTCTTATTTTTTCGGGGTTTTTGAATGAGTAAACAAATTATGAATTGATAAATGAGCAAATTTGAAAATTTGCACAAATAAATTATGTATAATCTCTTAAAAAATGCAAAAAATAACTACGAAAAATTTGCATTTAAGGAGATTTTTACACTATGAAAGCAACAGGAATTGTAAGGAGAATAGATGATTTGGGCAGAGTGGTCATTCCAAAGGAAATCAGGCGTACACTGCGTATCCGTGAGGGCGACCCGTTGGAAATTTATACCGATACCAATGGAGAAGTCATTTTCAAGAAATACTCCCCTATCGGTGAATTATCGAGCTTTGCGGAACAGTATGCGGAAGTTTTAAGCAAAATTTCAAAATGCCCTATCCTCATAAGCGACAATGACCATATCATTACCGCTGCAGGCATTTCTAAAAAAGAAGTGCTTGAAAGACGTATCTCCCCCACCCTTGAGGAATACATTGAAAAACGTAAAAGCTTCTATGCAGGCAAGGGCGGAGAAAATGCACTCATGCCCGTTGAGGGAGTGGAAAAAAGTGCAGCCGTGATGTACCCCATCATTTCTGCAGGCGATGTGACAGGTTCTGTAATAATGCTTTTCAACGAAGAAAAAAGTATGCCTACGGAAACGGAAAACAAATTGATACAGACCGCTGCCGCTTTCCTTGCAAAACAAACAGAAGACTGAACCAATTAGCAATTAGCAGTTAGCAATGAGCAATTTATTTGCTGACTGCTGATTTTTTTGTTGAATTAGAGAGAACTGTGTGATAAAATTTTGTTTAAGGGGGGGATTTTCCTTGAAAAAATACCATACAAAAGAACAAATGTCAGAGGCATTTCTGACAGGGGCGATTTTGTCAATAGTCGGAGGATATTTTGACGCATATACATACATTGCAAGAGGAAAAGTGTTTGCCAATGCTCAAACAGGAAATATTGTCCTGCTTGGAGTGAAACTCATGGAGGGCGATTTTCTCAAAGCACTTACATACTTTATCCCTATATTTGCATTTGTATTGGGAGTATTTGTGGCAGAGTACATTAAAAAAGTCGGAAATTCAAAACATCTCCACTGGCGGCAGATAATTATTTTAATTGAAATCTTGATAGTCGCAATAGCCGCATTCATGCCAAACGGTGAAAAAGGTTTTAAAACTTATGACATGATAGTGAATATAGCAATCTCATTTATATGTTCGCTGCAGGTGCAGAGTTTCAGAAAAATTCACGGCATTGCCTGTGCCACAACTATGTGTACGGGCAATATGAGAAGTTTTGCGGATAACCTTGTACAATACACCGATACAAAAAACAAGCAGTTTTTGAAAAATGCATTCAAGTATTTTATGATAAATCTTTTCTTTATAGTCGGTGCGGTAATAAGTGCCTTTTTAACGAATATATTCGGAGAATTTTCTGTTATGTTCTGCGTGGGGGGATTGTTGGCAGTATTTTTGCTGATGTTTAAAAAGCCATTTGAAAGTGATATTCACTAAAAAAAGCGTTCTGCATATTATGGAATTAAAAGCCATTACAATGCAGAACGGGGTGAAAGCGTGGGATTTACAGAGATATTCCTGTTAAGCATTGCCGCAAGTCTTGATGCATTCAGCATAGGGGCTTCATGCAGCTTTTCGGGAATAAAAACTCCCTTTAAAGCAAAACTCATTATGTGTATTATTTCCTTTGCCGTGACAAGTATCGCTGTATGTTTCGGGGGATTTCTCAGCAATATTATTTCCGATATGCTTGGAAAAATCATTGGTGCGGCACT
>ONIF01000032.1 GCA_900317795.1 uncultured Eubacteriales bacterium
ACATCAATGCCGCCCCTGCTGCCCAAATATACGGTATGAAATGCAAAAATTCATTATTTACCTGCGGTGTCGGCAAAGTTTCCGTTAATGATACTTCGGGCTTCTTTTCTTCTGTCGGAACGGAATAAACAGGCTGTTTCACGTCATTTTGAATTTCCGTATTATCATCGGGAATTTGCGGTAAAGATGTTTCATATTTCTCTGTCGGAAATTCGGATTTCACGGGTACATTTTCATGTAAAAATACTTCTTCTGTAATCGGCTGACTGTCGGGAATTAAACATAATACGCTTTGCAAAGTAAACGGACATACCAGCCTGAACCCGACAAATGCCCATAAAATACAGAAAAATGCCTTTGGTGCCCTGCGGAAAATCTGACGAATAATCATAACTGCCACAATTACGATACAGGAAATCATGCTCATATTCAGAATTTCGGCAAAAATTTCCTCCATTACTTCCCCTCCTCATAGTTGTCTATCATTTCATGAAGTTCCCTTATCTCGTCTGCACTCAGCTTTTTGCGTGAGGTAAATGCAGCGACAAAGGCAGGCAGAGAACCCGAAAATATCTCCTCCACGAATTTTTCACTCTGCATGGAATAATACTCTTTTCTTGAATACAGTGATGTCACCGTACCGCTGTTATTCTGAAAAATCCCCTTATTGCACAGACGTTTCAGCACGGTAAAAGAGGTTGTTTTTTTCCACCCAAGCAGAGTTTCACTTTTCTTTGCAAGCTCTGAAGATGTCAGAGGCTCATTCTCCCAGATAATATCCGCAAATTTTGCTTCTGCCGTTCCCGGTTTCAATTCACTCATCATTCTCACCTCCATTTATCATTCTACAACTTGTAGTTTAATTATATTCTACAATAAGTAGAATGATTTGTCAATGAGCAATACGCACAATTTTTCAGTCATATATTAGGCTGTCATCACAATAATAAAGTGTGCAGATAAGATGATAAAATCAAATCTGCACACTTTAAGCGTTTATAAGGTGTTGAATATTCTGATACAAAAACAACTGCCTTTTCCGACTTCACTCTTGACTTTTATATAACCACGATTTTTCTCGATAACCGTCTTTGCAAGCGAAAGCCCTATACCGATACTGTTTTCATTGGAGTTTGTCCCTTTATAGAACCTCTCGAATATATGCGGAAGTTCATTTTCGGGTATTCCACAGCCGTTATCCTTTATCGTTATATCCGTAAACAGTTTATTTTGTTTGGCGGATAATATAACATTTCCGCCTTGATAAGAATGTTCGATACAGTTTTTTACAATATTCGTTATCGCTTCCGATACCCATTTTTTATCGCATAACAAATTCATTTCTCTGCAATCCGAATGAGTGACCGTCACTTCTCTTAATTCCGCAAGTATCTCTGTTTTTTCTGTACATATATTGAAAATTTCACCGACAGATACATTTTCGGCTTTCATTTTGACGGCATCCGCATCAAGCCTTGAAAGCGTCAACAGCGACTGTACAAGAAATATAATATGTGTCGAGGAATGTTTTACATCTGTCAGCAGTTCAAGTCTGACATCTTCGGGAATATTTTCATCTTCTATAAGCCTGTTGAGCATGACAGATACAGATGTCAAGGGCGTTTTGAGTTGATGGGAAATATCCGAGATACTGTTCTTCAAATTCATCTTGTCTTTCAGCAAATTTTCACTTTGCTCACGGAATTTTACGGTTGTCCTGTATATCTCATTCTTCAGCATGGAAAATTCATCTTCGGTGTTGGTTTCAATATCAAGGTCATAATCACCGTGATTGAGCCTTGAAAGATAGTCTGACAATTCAAAAGCAGTTTTTTTGTATTTTTTATGGCATAAAATGATAATAACTGAAATAAGCGTTCCTGTCAGCAGACATACAGAACTGCATAAAATCACAGTAATGACGGCATTTTTCTCATTCGGATATGCAAGCCAGTCTTTTTCGGTAATGCCGTAGTTTCTCAAAATCCTTTCAGTATCCTCCGTATGCTCCGAAATATTGAGAGAATCAATAATATCCTCGTCGGAAAGTTCGGGATATTTTTCTTTAATCGTTTCTATCAATCCAAGTTGTGTATAAAAGGTTGTTTTTCTGATATGTTCCATGCAGACGGAAGATATGATACAGCATATCAATGCCATCAAAAGCGTTACGGCAAATGCCGATAAAATATATCTGTTTTTCATACAGCCTCCATTTTATAGCCTATGCCCTTGACGGTTTTGATACTGTCCGTGCCGAGTTTGGAACGCAGTTTGCCTATATAGACCGTCAGCGTATTGTCATTCACATAGTTTCCTGCCATATCCCATATTTTTTCAAGAATAGATTCCCTTGAAACGATACTTCCGCAATTCTGCATAAGCATCAGCAAAAGTTTATATTCCAGTGCAGTCAGTTCTACGGGCTGTCCGTTTTGGGTTACAATGTGGCTTTTATAGTCAAGTGAAATATCCCCCACTTTCAGCAGACTGTCAGACTGACTTTTTCTTTTGAACCTCCCCACTCTTGCCAGCAGTTCCCTTGCGGAAAACGGCTTTGTGATATAGTCATCTCCGCCAAGCTGAAAACCGTTTACAATGCTGTCTTCATCATCTCTGGCAGTGAGAAATATACACGGTGTGTCCGTGATATTTCTCAACTGCTCAAAGAGTTCAAAACCGTCACCGTCGGGCAGGGTTATATCTATTATCATCAAGTCATATTTTTCAGCTGATTTTTCATAAGTTTCCTGACAGTTTTTGCACAAAGTTACTTTATATCCCTCCGATTCAAGAAGGAGTTTCAAGGACTTGGCAATTTTCCTGTCATCTTCTGTAATTAAAATATTCATACATTCTCATTTCTTATTGTTTCTATAATATTCTGTTTTTTGAGTTTGGAAACGGAGTAAAACATGATACTGCCGACAATCATTACTACCACTGTAATACTCAGAATCACCGCTGTCAGCGGAAAAATATATATGCTGTGCCCCGTATATGACATTTTCTCTATCAAAAAGTATATCAGCCAGCCCGTCAATAATCCGAAAGGTATGCCTATCAAAAGAGCCTTGAAAGAACAGAAAATACTTTCCAGAATAATCATTCGGTCAAATTCTTTTCCCGTCATGCCGACGGAACGGAGCATAGCAAATTCCTTTTGCCTTAATTTCATGTTCGTTGAAACGGTATTGAAAATATTGGTAACGCCTATCAAAGTTATCACTGCAATAAAGCCGTACACGAATATTTCGACAAGCAAAACTATTGCATTCATCATCTTGACATAGGCATCTATATTTTCAACATATATACCGCTTTTACCCATATTTCCGATATCCGATTCAAGCTGTATGCTGTTTGACGAGTTGATGAACATACCGCCGTATGTGAACCAACCTTCTATCGTATTCATATAGTCATCAAGCGGAATGATAATGGAACCGCTTCTTTCATAAATATTGACAAAATATTTTTCATCGAGAAGTTGGGCTGATGTAAGCTCCGCACCTATTTCAATGCTGACACTGCCCCTTTTGCCGTCATATTTGTCATCGGGATCCCACAATTTTATATTGCCGTTCAATGTCATTCCCACAGGATTTTTTAAAAACGGCTCATATATAACCTCTCTGCTGTCATCATCATGGATAATGGTTTTTCTGTTGTCGTTGACAAAAACCGCCTTGCCTTTGAGTTCTTCGGGAGTTTTGCCCGTAGATTTGATGATTTCTTTATATGCCGAATCATCAACCGCCATAATGCAAAGATTGGTTTTCAGTACTCCGTTTTCAATGCTGTAATTCATAATATCAGGCACACCGCCCGTTTTACTTTCATACAGTTTACTTTGCGGTATATCAAAAGAATATTCACGACATTGGAAACAATAACTCCATGTGTCCACATTTGAATTTTTCGCTATCTCTTCAAAGAAGTTTTTATATTCTTCGTTTCTGTTTTCCCTGTCTGCATAATTTGGAATTTCCAAATCTCCGTGATAATCGGGATCGATTGAAGTTTCATCGACATTTGAAGTTTTCCACGAAGAGTGCGAATAATACTCAACGGACAAATTATAACCGTTTGTCGCAAATGTTTCGGAAACCTCTCGGGATATTGAACCGACAGCGGTTGACGCTGCAAGAAAAATGGTAACACTCAATACAAGCGAAACTATCGTTGTACGGTACTGACGTTTACTGCGTTTCATATTTTTCCATGCGATACAGCCGCCCTCATGGAAAATCTTTCTTATCAGCTTCGGCACACGATAATTTTGGGAATTTTTAATTTCCCCCGAAAGCCTTACAGCGTCTATGGCAGACATTTTTGAAACACGCCATGCCGCCATCATGGAAGATACAAATACAGTCAGAATACCGAGAACTGCCGACAGCAAAACCGCCCATAACGGAATGGAAAATAAAAGTTCGTTTCCGTTGAGATTGTCTTTAAGGATATTTCCGCATATATTGACAAGGGCAAATGTAACACCTGTTCCCAAGCCTATTCCCAAAGGCACTCCGAATACCGTTAAAACAAGTCCCTCAAAAATAACGCTGTTTTTAATTTGTCGTGGAGTTGCACCGACTGCCGAAAGCATACCGAAAAGTTTTGTTTTTTCCGTGACCGATATGGAAATACTGTTTCTGATAATGAAAATGCTCATAAAAATAATTATCAATATCAAAACAGCTGCTGTTATCAGCATGGAAATATTCATTGTATTGTTAAAACCAATTCCCTTTGCCGTCAGTACAGCTTCATTATGTGTAAAACCTGTTATTCCGAAATCATTTCCGTCAGATACTTTTTTTGATGAAATGTCATATCCGTGAAAGAAACAATTTTCCACCTCTTTATCGCTTACACCGACAAGCTGTGCCGTAGCGGAAATATAATCCTTTTCTGCACTGTCCGTATAGTTTACCCACAATCTTTTGGGTGTACCCTTAAATTCATCAGTTGTCCATATATCTTTTACTGTGTCAGTCAGCGTATAAACATCTACACAAGCGGATTTGTAAAAGCAAGTGACCTTACTGCTTACAGAATCGAGTATTCCTACAACAGTATATTCCTTTTCTTTCTGTATTTCAAGCCTTTCACCGTCTGAATAAGATGTATCATAATAGAGCAGTTCCGATAAAACCCTGTAACCCAGCCCCAATTTTATCTTGTCACCGATATGATATTTCTTTTCGGAATATTTTTCAAACATGGGTGAAAGAACGATCTCACTGTCATTTTCGGGAAATCTGCCCTCGGAAAGCTTTGCATTGAAACACTTTTCCAATGCTCCCGCATTCAGACCATGCACAAGCACATACGGCTTATAAACAGATACATTTTCGGGTATTTTTGCAACACCTATATTTCTTTCATAATATACACCGTCAACATCACGGTTGCGTTTTATATCCGCAATATTTTTATCATTGAAATCCCCTGTCAAAGTGACATCAAAATCTCCGTATGAATTGATACAGGCATAAATATAACTTTGCCATGCACTCGTACCCATGCCCGATATGACCGTTATCAAGGCACATGAAAGCATAATTGCAATAATCGTCATAACTGTACGGCTTTTGTGCATGAACATATCTCTCAAAGCGAGTTTACGGATGGTTTTCATTTTCCGCCCTCCTCTGAAAGTCTGCCGTCACTCATAGTCAAAATCCTGTCAGCCTGTGCAGCTATTTCCAAATTATGCGTTATCATAATAACGGTTTGCCCGAAATTTTTATTTGACATTTTCAAAAGACCGACAATATCTTCTGTTGCCTTTGAATCAAGATTTCCTGTCGGCTCATCTGCCAACAGCAATGCAGGCTCTGTTATCAAAGCCCTTGCAATAGACACCCTCTGCTGTTGACCGCCCGAAAGCTGATTTGGCAGGCTATGGCGTTTATCTTCTATGCCAAGCGTTTTGAGAAGTTCATCAAGACGTTTTAAATCTGTTTTTCTTCCGTCAAGGTCAACAGGCAGGGTGATATTTTCCTCCGCTGTGAGTATCGGTATCAGATTATAGAACTGATATACAACACCAATCTGTCTGCGACGGAATATCGCCAGCTTTTCCGCATTCATTCCAGTTATTTCCTGACCGTCAACAAAAATATGTCCGCCTGTGGGAATATCCACACCGCCTATCATGTGCATAAGGGTACTTTTTCCGCTGCCGCTTGCTCCGACTATGGCCACAAATTCACCTTTTTCCACGCTGAAAGATACATGATCTACTGCATGAACGATATTTTCACCATTGCCGTAAGTTTTCACAAGATTTTCCACATTCAGAATTTTCATAAAATCCCTCCGATAATTGATTTTTACAGCATGATTATATCGTGTCTATGTGAATTTAAAGTTAATTTTTATATTTGACAACAAAAAAATATCGTTTAAAATCAATCCCATTCATTATAAATGATATTACCAATCGAACCCGGTTCCCAATATTTTATTTGCTCAAGTTCAACCGGTGATAAATTATGTTCTTTGCCTGTAAATTCCGAATTTAAAATATTTGCATTTATTATCTCATAAGCTGTAAAATAAACATTCATTCCTTTAAAATCAATAAACTTTTTATTTATTTCAAGTTTTTGAACAAACGCAATAACAGGATAATATTTATTCAAAAGAATGTATAAATCATTATCATCAAGAATGAAATGTGCATAAAAATAACTTGTATTAAAATAACGTGCATTATCGCTGTTGCAAACTTCAAGTAATTTGAGATGATTCATTCTTATTGAATAGCAGATTTTTTTAAAATCATAATATCCTGTTTCATCTTTAATTTCATCTATGAAATCAAAGAAACCTGTAATTCCTCTTTTTAAAATCATGATATATTCTCCTATTTTTCATAGTAAAATACTTTTCCTGTCGGTCTGAACGGCAATACATGACCTTTCGGAATCAGAAATGCGTGTTCACGCTTTATCTTCAAATCCCTTTCAATATAGCCGTCTGTGATTATCAAAACAGGTCCGTCTTTCGGAAAATCTTTGGCATTTTCAAGAATATCCACGGCAGGCTGTAAAATCGTTCCGCCACGTCCCATGACTTCCACTCTGCCGGCAATTTCCTCCGGTGACATATAACCTTTGTCATAAGCCTCTGCATCACAAAAAATAACTCTTGCCTTTGGAACGTCTTTTGCATTGGCATAGCTTGCAATCGCTCCCAATGCTATCCCTATATCCTTTGCGGACATTGAACCCGATGTATCTATGACTACTCCGAAAGTTCGTCCTTCCGTCTGTGTATCATCAATAAAATATCTTGGTCGGGGTATATCGGGAGTGCTTGCCTGCCGTCTGCTTGGTCTTGCATAAGTGCGGTGCTTTTCTATCGGGGCAAAAAAATCATCAAACCACTTTGCCAATTTCACGTCCCAAGGGATAGGCGGCATTGCCAATGCCCTTATTTCTTCTATCAGTCCTGCCGGAATAAATCCTCTGCCGCTTGAAATCTGATATTCCAAGCCCTGCATAAGAGCATTTTTACAAAAATCATCAAGGCTTACACTGCCGTTTTTTCTCTCGCCTGCACCGATCATATCACCTTTGCCGTATCCACGAAATGTCATCAATTTTCGGTTTACCCTGATATTTCTGACAAGTTCATCATATATTTCCTCCGCTGACATTCCTTTCAAACTCTCGTCATACATCAAACCGTTTTCGGGCATTTCTCCGATATGCATTTCTGTCAGCCAGCCGTTCACAACATAGTCACAAGCTATATTCCATAAATAATGATCCCTGCCTTTTGAACGGTTGGCATGGTCAAGCCCTGCATGGAGGTATTCATGTGCCAGCACAAATTTCAGTTCCTCATTGGACAAGCCTGCGGCTGGATTTACATATATCTCTTTCAGTCCTGCGTCAACTGCCGCTATCTGTATTTCATTTTTTTCACAGTATTCACTGTCCTCGATAACTTTAAAATGTGCCGCAAGACCGCCCAACAGCGGAAAACTGTTGATAAACCAGTTGGCAGCCTGTCGGGAACGTGTATCATATTCCGATAAAATCTCCGCACTTGCGGCACTCTGTAAAACACTCTTTACAGAATGTTGCAAAGCGTATGCAAACTTCTCTTCAAAATAATCATTTGAACGCCATTTCCAGTCATGTTTATCCCATATATCCTCCAAATCAAATATATCATTGAATGTATATGTACCGAGAATTTTATATTTTTCGGCTTGTTCCCTGTGCTGTGACAGATATTCATAAATCGTCTGTTCATCTTTCAGACTGCCTTGAAACGTCCGTATAATATCCGCTTCCATAGGTGCACCCTGAAATTTTATATCCTGCAAAAACTTCGTGATGTAAATATCACACGCAATATTCCATAAACGAATGTCAACGGCTTTTGAAACTTTATCGGGATTGGTATGCCCCAAACCCAAATGCAGTATCAGATGTGCGATGATATAAGCCCATTCCTGCGGAGTGTGACGCTTGTTTTTGTTAAAAACCATATATCCTGCACTTGTCACATAAGCTGAACCGCTTTTTTCTTTATCATCAAAATCCCTTATCCTGTCATAATAATCCATACAGCCGAAAAGAGGGTGCTTTTTGATAATATCCATTCCTTCAATAATAAATTGGGCTGACGGTGGGATTTTATTTTTGTTGCTTGATTTTTTAGACATAATTACTCCTGTTTCTGTATCAGTCGGGGCAGGTCACGGACTATTTCAACCATAAACCAGTCAGGCAGGGTTTTTCCGCTGTCATCAGATGCGACTAACTGTGCCAATTCAAAATTGATACTTGCCAATTCTTTGATAAGTGCCTTTGCCCTGTGCGTGAAAAATTGTGTATTGCTGTCAAGCTGTTCTTTGCTTTTCGGCAGTTCCAAAAGAAGTCTGTCACGGAATGACTGTGCAAGAAAATATAATACATCTCTGTCTTCGGGCTTTGCAGGCCAACGTGCGTCACCTTTGATAATATCCGACAATAAATTTTTATTTCCGAGATGTTTCGTATAAGCAACAAACATTCCAGCGTGTGACGGCGATATACAGCCGTAAGCAAGCGTTTTCAGCATTTGAGAGCCTGCCGAAAGTCCTGCTGTTTCAAATTCTTTGATAAGGTCACTTAAAGTATGCCATGAACGGGGAGTGGAAAAGGGTTCTTCCGTTTTTGGCGGAACGGAAAACAAATGTTCGGGGCGTGCCGTGATATAGTCCGTCACCCATTCATGAATTCCTGCGGTATATGCCCACGAAAGCCATTGGTTTACATCAACTTTCAACTGCACATGAAACATTCTGTTTACCAGTGCAGACGACATTGTTTTGACAATGGCATTATCCTGAGCCCTGTTGCCTGCACCAATGACAACGCTTCCTTTCGGTAAGTGATACTCCCCTATCCTGCGTTCATAGATAAGGCTGTAAAAAGCCTTTTGCACCTCCTGTGAACAGGCATTCAGTTCATCTAAAAACAGAACATACGGCTCATTTCTTGCTATCATTTTAGGGGGCAGAAATTCCGATACATTGCCGTTAATTCTCGGAATGCCGATAATATCTTCGGGTGCAAGCTGACTTCCCAAAAGCGATACACATTCCATGCCTACGTCCATAGCGAACTGTTCGACAAGTGCCGATTTGCCTATACCCGGTGCACCCCAGATAAATACAGGTCTTACGGGTGCGACTGTCAGTAATATTTCCGATAATTCTTCCTGAGTTACTTGTACTGGTAAATTCATAATTTTCTCCTTTATTCCGAATTTTTTTCTAAAATATCAAGTATAAATTTTTTATAATCCTCTCCATAGGGGATTTCAAGGTCTGCATAAAGTTCACGTCTTTTGACAATCGTTTTCTGCTCTGTAACAGGATTATAGCCCTCTTTGTCAACGTCCCTGAAATATATCCCTATACCTCTTTTCTGCCATGAGGGGAGATTATTATAGTTAATTCCTTTTTGAAACAGAAGTTCATTTTTATCACTTATACTTTTACCTTCAAGTGCAGCAGCAGCGGTATTTTGATTAACGCCTTCTTTACGGAGTGCCCAATAACAATGTGCATTTAAAGAATTTCTGTGAGAATCCTCCTGCCGCCACATGAAATAATCAGCCACTTTTTCCTTATTCGGAAGCGGTACTGTACGACAGTCAAAAGTAGCTGCCCTGCCCAAAAGAAGCGAAAATGCAGCACTTGCCTCACCTGCCAAAGTTGTATTGATTTTCCTTACTTTTCTTCCAAAAGAATTATCATCTATATGAAACAGCAAGGATATTTCATCGCTTTCGGTATAACCGTAAATCACTCTGAACCCGCACTGCATAAGTGCCTTTACAGTTTCTATCATCATATCACGGAATTTTATATCAAAGGGTACTTCAAATTTACATATTTCTTTGGTCAGACGAGTAAAAGAACGTCCGTCCAATCGTGTCACTATATACATATCAGGCAGTATAAATTGGTCAAGCGACTGCTCATATACACGCATCTGAGCATCAAAATCATCAAATTTCATTTTGTATCACCCCATTTCTTTATAATAAATTTGTTTTTTTCTATACAGACATAGTAAAGTTCATCAAACCCCTCATTATAATTCGGTATCTCCAATTTGGAATGAGTGCATATAATTGCGGTATCGGGAACTTTTGCTTTACCTGTACGGGTGCTGTTGCGTTCAATGCTCTCATTGATTGAGGAACGGAAATAATAGCCTATTACTCTGTAACCTGCATTTTTGGCGAGAGTAATATATTTTTCACGGTTTTCTTTTTTGGGATTTGTGTTATCCACTACAAATGACCTTTCATTTGCGATACATTCATTCAACAGTCTGTTTTCTTTATTTCGTGTACGCAGCGTGTCAAGATTAACATGAACAAACTCGCTGAAATTATCATGATAAAATGTAGATTTTCCGCTGGCTTGTATTCCTATAAAAATAATAGCTTTTTTCATTTTCTCTCCTCTTTTAGTTAAAATTCCTGCCAATAACTGTTAGCAATTTTCCAACAAATATCTGTCGGATCATGTTCTATAAGATAATCTATCATCATTTGTTCTGCCTCATCACACTTATGCCTGACAAGAAAACGTACTGCAAATTCTTTCAAAAAATGACTTGAACTTTCATTCGTCAAAATTTCCTTTACAATCATCATAGATTTTTTTAAATCTGTCCTTGCATAATAACTGATATAATACTTCAAACGGCTCATATCAATGTCATTTTTTGACAGCCAATCATCAATAACAGATTTCGTCAGCTCTGTATTATCTTTCTTTGCCACCAAATATCCCGATAATTCTTCAACTGTCGGATAACACTCCAAAAACATTCCGTCTTCACTGACAGGGAGATTATGATATTCTTCAAAAGTTATATTTTTAATCATTTTATCATCAGGCTTAAAATTCGGTAATTCTTCCATATTTATTTTTATATCGCCAAAAACAGCAAATATTTCTTGCTTATTCATATCATTCAAAACGTATTGTATAGGAATAATTACAATACTGTGCATCATAGCCCCCTTTAAAGCCGCTGCATAAGCCTTGTGATGACCGTCAAGCAAAGAACACAAAAATCCATATTGATAATAGGCAATCGCACGGGGAGCATTTTCTTTTTCTATCCTGTCAAGATAATACTTTGCCCTGTCGGTGTTCAAGCATAAATTTGACTGTGTGGGATAAATATATGCCGGAAAACCGCTTGTAACGTCCATAAAATCACTGTTATAATATTCAGGCGTTGCAGCTTCCATATAATCAGCTTTATCCTGCACATTCATAAAAAAATGATTTTCTCCATCTGTCGGATAAAGCATTGAATCTGCTATTATATAATATCCGTCATCAAGTAAACCAATGATAGAACTTATATTTTCTATTGACGTTTTCAGACTGACAAAAGGGCAGTTTACTTTATCTCTGATTTTTTGCATTTCCGGAGTATCAATTTTTTCGATACCGTATCCCCTTGCAATCATGGCGGAACAAGTTGGACAAATCGGATATTCTCCTTGAATAAGCGGTTTGCCGTTTAAAAGTAGTACGGATTTTTGGCAGTAATTTTCATCATAATGTGTTGTTGCACTTGTTAAT
>ONIF01000342.1 GCA_900317795.1 uncultured Eubacteriales bacterium
GTTTCTCAAATAAATGGTGAAACTGATGGAATGGTTTTCGGCTCAGTTGAAAAATATGAAGGGGCTGTTGAATCTTATGTTTCACCATCCGTACTTGATTTGGGCTTTATAAAAACAGGAACAAAAGTTGATATTCAGGAATCATTAGGAAAAATCGGTGACGAAGTCCACAAATACGAATTTTTCTTAAATACTCCCGTTTATGAACAATATCAATATCGTGTTTGTTTTATAGAATACGGTACCGCAAACTATCCTGTTAAAGTTATTGTTGAACAAAGTATAGCTGATGAGATCAATAAGTCAGGATATAATAGCAAATATGTATATTTATGTCGCAACCGTTCCGAACTTGAAAATTTGATGATAAATGTAATTTACTCAAAAAAAGTAATAAGCGTAATTCAAGAATTAATCAATATATATCAAATCCATAAGGACAAAAAAGATATTGTTTGAGAATCAATAATATGATTATGAGGTGATCTTCATGACAAATTTTGATTTTCTGAAAAATGATAAAAAATTCGACACCTTTTCAGATACGGCTGTAACTGCCGAAAAAATACTGAATATTGACATAGATTCCTGTGTGCTGAACTGCCGCAGGGCTATGGAGTTTGCTGTAAAATGGATGTATTCCGTTGATAAAGAGCTTAAACCGCCCTATGAACAAACGCTTGTATGCCTGATAAATGACGAAAATTTCAGGGATATTATGGGTGAAGATACCTACCGCAGAATGGAATTTATCCGCAAGGTAGGAAACAATGCTGCACACAGCGGTAAAAAGGTCACAAAAGAACAGGCGGAACTTTGCCTTGAAAATTTGTATTATTTCATGGATCAGGTGGCTTATTTCTATGCAGACAGCTACACCGAGCAGCAATTTGACAAAAATCTGCTGATTCAGACACCTGAAAAGACATTTTCTCCTGCAAATGATACAGATATTGACCTGCAAGCACTGATAGAAGAAAATAAAGCTCTCAAAAAGCAGCTTACGACACACCGTCAGGAAAAACAACAGACTTATACATCAAAACCTCTTGAACGTTCTGAAGCAGATACAAGGAAGATATATATTGATTTCATGCTGCAGGACGCAGGCTGGACAGAGGGCAAGAACTGGCAAAATGAAGTAAAGCTTGACGGAATGCCGAATAAATCGGGAATCGGCTACGCAGATTATGTACTGTATGGTGATGACGGAAAAGCCCTTGCAGTTTTGGAAGCAAAGAAAACTTGTACAGACGTTGCAAAAGGACGGCAACAGGCAAAGCTCTATGCAGACATTCTTGAAAAGAAATATGGTCGCAGACCGATTATATTTCTTTCTAACGGCTTTGATACAAGAATACAGGATAATCTTTATCCCGAAAGAAAAGTAGCGTCTGTTTATTCCAAACGTGACCTTGAAAAGCTGTTTAATCTTCAATCTATGAGAAAAAGCCTTGATAATATCAATGTCAATCAAAAAATAGCAGGACGATATTATCAGGTAGGAGCAATCAGGGCAGTTTGTGATGATTTTGGCAGAAAGAACCGCCGTAAAGCTCTGCTTGTTATGGCAACAGGCTCAGGAAAAACCCGTACTATTATCGCATTGTGTGATGTTCTGTTAAGACATGGATGGATCAAGAATATTTTATTCCTTGCGGACAGAAATGCTCTTGTCACACAGGCAAAAAGAAATTTTGTCAATCTTCTTCCCGACCTGTCCGTGACAAATCTTTGCGAAGAAAAAGACAATTATAATGCACATTGTGTATTTTCCACCTATCAGACAATGATGAATGTCATCGACACGGCAAAAGATAATGATGGAAAGCTGTTTACTGTCGGACATTTCGATCTTGTAGTGTGCGATGAAGCACACCGTTCTATTTATAACAAATATCGTGATATTTTCAACTATTTTGATGCACCGCTTGTAGGACTGACAGCTACTCCGAAAAGTGACATTGACAAAAATACATATGAAGTCTTTGAACTTCAGGACGGAACACCTACTTATGGATATGAACTTGCACAAGCTGTAAAAGACGGTTATCTTGTCGATTTTATTTCCGCTGAAACAAAATTGAATTTTATCGAAAACGGAATCGTGTATGATGAGCTTTCAGACGAGGAGAAAAAAATTTATGATGATACATTCAGGGACGAGGACGGAAATATTCCCAAAAGCATAGTCCCCTCAGCATTGAATGAGTGGATTTTCAATAAAGACACCATTCTCCATGTTCTTCACACCTTAATGGAAAAAGGTCTGAAAATAGATTATGGAGAAAAACTGGGAAAAACCATCATATTTGCTCGAAATCACAATCATGCAGAAAAAATACTTGAAATTTTTAATAAAGAATATCCATATTTACCGGACTTTGCAAAAGTAATTGATAATTACACGACATATTCACAAAGTGCTGTTGATGAATTTTCCGATCCGAAAAAAATGCCACAGATAGCCATTTCTGTTGATATGCTTGATACAGGAATTGATATACCTGAAATTCTGAACCTTGTGTTCTTTAAAAGGGTAATGAGTAAAGCAAAATTCTGGCAGATGATAGGCAGAGGAACAAGGCTTTGTCCCCATTTGCTTGACGGAGAGGACAAAAAACAATTTTACATTTT
>ONIF01000161.1 GCA_900317795.1 uncultured Eubacteriales bacterium
TTGTTACTTCTCTGATTTTGAGATTGTTTTCATTGGGGATAGCAGAGAAATTGAATCTTACAAAGAGGTCGGATTCATACATACCACGTTCCATATAGAACATTCTGAGGGTATGTGTCATATTTTGATTATAAGTACCGTCTGCATTGAAAGTTCCTTCTGCCATCACATCTTCCAGATTGACAGTGAGCTGTTTGGTGATATTCTTGGCAAGGTTGTCCATTCCGACATATATGCCTGTATTGCTGTTGTAACCGAGTTTTGTTGCGTCATTGGCATACGCTGTTTTTTCGGCAAAGTCGATAAGACCTGTAGTATCTTTATGGTCACCGCCAAGGTCAAGCACAAGCTTGTCATCAATGAAAACCCACACGTCATCATCGCCCATAAATTCAAAAGTGGCATCAACAGCACCTGTTCCATCTACGGTATCTACTTTTCCGTCTTTGCGGATTTTGAATTTGATGTCGAAATAAGTACCGAAACCAAGGTCGTTGTCCTTACCGTTGTCACTGTCTTTGTCGTTGAACGGAAGATAAGATACGGTTCTTACATCTTTGGCTATTTGATTACCGTTATCATCTCTGATAAGAGTACCCTGTGATTTGATTTGAGTATCTGTTTCTTTATACTTGCCTTTGCTCTGGTCAAAGTATAGGTTGTCTTTTCTGGAGTTGAATTGATAATAGACAGCTTTGCCTGTAGCATCGTCATCACCGTGAACTTTATCTGCATCAATTTTTACTTCGTAAAACGGAAAATCAACATCATTCCAATATTTTACCAGGTTGGAATGAGAATTTGCCCATTCTTCATTGAAATACGGCATTTTGATTCCGTTCTGAGTAATTGTTCCGTCAGTAAGGGTATCATCAACAAGTCCCTGAACAGCACCGTCATAGTTTCTCCTAAAAGACATATTTGCTTGCCAATAAAAATTCTTGTAAAAGTTAGAATTTACATTGGTGTCTTTACCTTCAAGAGTTCGGTCACCTTTATTATCAGCACCATAGTTATATGAGATATCTTGACCAAAGCTGTCATCAAATCTCTTATTACCATCGGTATTACTAAGTCCTTCCGGTTGTTTATATTCTCTGTAAAAACAGCCGAAATACAGAGGCACGGACGTTTTATACAAATCTTCGGCAGCTCCCGTATCATTCAATGATTTGTCATAATAGTAATATGTTCTGCCTTTCACAAGGTTCTTGTAAATATCGTCTGTCTGCCAGAGAACATTACTGCTGTTTCGGCCGGAAATGATAAGACCGGTGGGGCTGAAACCAATGTCGTCGTACTTGACCGTATATACATATTCTCCTTTTGAAGAATCATAATTCATGGCAGCTCCGTCCCAAATGTTATTTTTGGAGCCGTTGAACAGATATACCTTTACATTTTTGTCACCGGTCATTGTGCTTTTAAATCTTATGGTAAGGTTTTCTGATGCCGATGAATACAAAGCCTTGTAATTCATTGTACTTTCAATGGCTTTGTTCAAGTTTACATAGGGATCGGCATAACCTTTTGCAATGGAATCATGTCCGCTGTCTGCGATATAATTGTAAAGGCTTGAATTGACAGGAAGAATATTGCCTGTATATGTATAGTCGAGGGTTCTGCCCTTGATATAATCGGTGTTGGGATCTTTGCCGTCAGTCATAGACACAACATCTTCTCTTGCTATGCTTTTGTCGGGCAAAGTAGCCTTACCGTCTTTATTGGTATGGCTGCTGAGAGATGTCTGTGTAGTTTGGGAAGTGATATAGCCGTCAGCCGCATTTGCAGTAATAGGTGCAGATGAAAGCAAAGTTGTAAAAGGTATTGCTGCCGCAGAGAGTACGGCAAGAATTTTTTTGCCGAGTGACTTATTCATTTTCATCTGCTCCTTTCTTTTTATTAGTTAGTGCAAGCACGACTGCAAGTGAGGCAAAGCACACTCCGACAAGTGCAATAATCACTCTTGCAGAGCTGTCGCCCGTGAATACAGGGGGAACCGAACTTTCGGGCTGAGAGCTTTGGGGGGTGGAACTTTCAGGTTTTGAGCTTTCGGGCTTTGAACTTTCGGGTTTTGACGGCTCAGAAGATTCCGGTCTGGAGTCATCGGAAGTTTGTTTTGAAACTTCGTCATGGCTGCCGGAAGAAACCTTTGTTTTAGGCTCCGAAAGCACATCATACTGCCACTCGTTTACTTCATTGACACTCACGGCAAGAGGCACCGAAACCATATACGGTTCAAAGAGCTGATATTTTTTAGCCTCTCCGCTTGCGGAAAGCTCACGCACAAGATACATACCCTGTTCGAGGTCGTTAAATTGATATACACCGTTGCTGTCTGTAACACCCGTTGCAATAGGGGAGAGCGTTTCGGCTATGTCTGCAAATTTCTTTGCAAGTTCAACGGACTCGCTGAAAGATATGCCTTCAAAGGTTGTATCTTTATCATTTTTTATTTTGGCAAGTGAGGAGTATGTTTCGGAAACGGTGTAGTTGGCAGAGCCGTTTTCGGATTTAAGGTCGGCAATCTTATAAATGCCTATTTCAGCACCTTCTATTGCTGTATCTACACCAAGCTTTTGCACATAGAAATATACTGTGAGACTTTTATTTTGATTCTCGTCTATATCGGGGACAAGGTTGTTGTCAAGAGCAAAAATACCTACAGGTTCGGTCATAACCAAAAGCATTGCCGTAAACAGTGAAACTAATAATGACATAAATTTTAATTTCATGCCGAACCGCCTTTCTTTGATTTGAATTTTAAAATAATTTTTCTTACTGCCGTAGAGATAACAAGAATAAGGATGAAAAGCATGAAGCCTGCGAAAACCCATACGGCAGGGTCTATAACAAGTTTGTGTTCTTCGGTAGTGACAAGACCTTTATCATCTACTTTTTCCTCGTCAAACTCCACACGCTTTCCCATTACGAGCAGTCTGTGAGTGTTTACCCCGTAAGGTTCGCACGTTACAAGAGTTGCAAGGTCCTCTCCGTCTTCTATCATCAGTTCATCGACATCGGTAGGCTCAATGACTTTTATTTTGTAAACTTCATAAGCCAGAATTTTATTGAGAATGTGCATATAAAATTTGTCTCCGATATTTATTTTGTCGAGGTCGGAGAAGAATTTCTGATTAGGCAGACCTCTGTGTCCTGTAAGAACGGTATGAGTTGTTTCACCGCCTGTGGGGAGGGAACTGCCGTGTATATGACCTATACCGATACCGAGAGAAACTTCTGTAGAGTAGTGGTAAATGGGTTCTGTAAGACCTATTTTAGGTATCTCCACATAACCCATTATACCGTTACCCATAAAATTCAGAAGTGTTTCATAATACGCATCGGGGTCATATTCCGCATCTGTAACAATATTCCTGTTTTGTGTAACAAGATACTTGTTATAGTCAGAGGCTTTTTTCATCAGTTCATCATATTCTTTTGTGTCTATCTGAACTGCTTTTTGATTATATTCTGTTATCAGCTGCATATCACGGTATCTGTTCCACCTGTCGCTTATGACAGGGTAGAGCAGAAGTATCGTGCAGGCAATAAAACCAATAATGGAGAAAACAGAAATTAATCTGCGTATATGATTATTCACTCTTTATTATTCAGCCTTTTTCTTTTTTTTGTTAGTGATATAGAGGGTAAGGAATCCAGCCATACCGAGAGCACCGCCGATTGTGATAGCGATAGTACCTTCACCGCCTGTTGCAGGAAGTGCTGCAAGCTGAGTATCTACAATTTCAACAGGAGTTACAGTGGGAACAATCCTGTTTGTAACAGTGTCATCGGCATTTACGACAGGAGCATTTGTGTAAGTTGCGGCACCACATGCCGTATAGGTCTTGCCGTTATCTGCACTGAGAGTAGTAGTAATGCTGTACTGTGTCATAACGCCCTCTTCATTGAGAGTTGCTGCGATTTCTATTTTATAGATATTTGTGTTAAGGGTGTAAGTAGCGGGAGCTTTTGTTTCCTTCATGTAGTATGTGCCTGTGTCAAGACCTTTGAACTGGATATGACCGTTTGCATCGGAAGTAGCAGTTCTGACGGTTGTTGTCATAGCTTCATCACTGTAGAGGGCAAATTCCGCACCTGCCAACTTTTTGGGGCTTCTCATAGTGCTTTTGCCGGCTGTATTGGTTGCGGTTTCAAAAGTTTCGCCTGCTTCGGTCACTTTGTTGAGTTCATAAGTTTCGGTATCGTTGTCGGGGCTGGAATCCTGAGCGTCAACGTCAGCATCTATACCGAAAGTATAGTGATAAGTTGTATCGGTTTTCTCTTTGTAGTTTTTAGCATTGGAAGGATCATTGCTGTATTTGAGGGTAGCGGTATTCTTATTTTCAGCATAATTCAGACCTGCTGTATTCATGAATACTGAATCGTATGTAATCTCAACAGATTTTTCAGCATTTTTACGGATAAACTCATCTGTAAATTCAATTTTGAAGTTTGTTGCATTACTTCCGCTTGAACCTGTAGTGCCTGAACCTGCAGCGATACCGTTATAGGTAAGGGTATAATCTGTCTCATTCAAAGCAACTTCCTTGCCGCCTACTTTAACGGAGATATTTTTTACGCCCTGGAAAGCTGAAGGATCAAGATTATCTTCGATAGTGTACATAACTGATGTATAGTCATCTGAATAGTAGGGGATAGTCATTTTGTCGAGTTTAAATTTGACGGTATCACCGAAAGCAACAGCGTCACCTTCCGTATTGTTCATGGAACTGTCAACGATAGACTTGTCAAATCCGCTTTCACTTGCCTTGAGGTAAGCGTCTGAATCGAAAGCAAATTTTGTTTTCATGTCAACAGAGTTGTTTCTGGGTTCTTTTACATTCCATGCAACGAGAGCGGGATTGTAAACAACAGCGTCGGCACCGCTTGCGAGAACGATATAAAGACCTGCTTCAACATTTGTAGCTTTGTAAGTATTTGTTCCGTTCTCTTTTGTCATTTTGATGGCAGTCAGATTTGCAGCATTGTCTCTAATGTTCTTTGCAATAGTGATAACCTCTTCGGAAGTCGGCTGTTCGGGATTTGCGATTTTTGCATTCGTTGCATCACAGAG
>ONIF01000284.1 GCA_900317795.1 uncultured Eubacteriales bacterium
GGTGTATTACTGCATATTTTGAGCAGCTGCTCATAGTTGTATATGATAATAGTATCATTCTCATATACACTCAGCTTTTCACTTTCGGATATTTCTATTGCGGTTTCGGGGAAGTAGGTGTCCGGCTCCGGCATACTATACTCCGTTATACTATATTCGCTTACTCGAACATCTTCAATTATCGGCAAATCTTCGACTGACGGTAAATCTTCACTTGCCGATATTTCTTCATTTTCCGCATTGTAAGTCGCCATTGGTGAAATGATACAAAATACCATTGAAAAAACTACAACCAATCATAAATATCTTAAGTATTTTTTAGTTCTCATGTTTGATACCTCTATTAAAAATTCACATCAGAATTTTACTTTTAGTTTTTTTAAAGAAAAATAATTATGTAAATTTTATCATATAGGACACTTTTAGACAATATAACATTGCAACAATTTTTAATATATCCCATAGTATATAATAAACAAAAATCAATCTTTTGCAATAACAATGTCAACAAATTTTAAAAAAATATCTATTTTTTTGTAGTTTATGTAAAATAAAAATGGGAATTTTTTATCTGAACCACTTTAATAACTTTTGCCCCGATGGGGCAGAAGTTAAAATCGGGGACATACCGGAAATAGGTTATATTCTACAATGCGGAATTCACGGTTACGGTTGAAAAGTAAACTCAAAATAATATTGAAAACCGCTCGAAAAGTAAAATTTTCGGGCGGTTTGTTTTATAATGGTCAAATCTGAAAAATGCACAAATAATTTATAAATTTGCTCATTTAGTTTTTATATTATTTTTCGGTGCAAAACTCGACTTTTTTGCCTTCGAGTATCATATTTGTAGTTCTTACCGCACACATCTTGCCGCACATGGAACAAGTATGCCTGTCGGCAGGCGGAGTGCTTTCAAAATATGCCTTTGCTTTCTCTCCGTCAACGGCTAGTCCACCTGATGTCTTGCCTCAGCCATTTCATTGTCCTTATCTCTTGCATGAGGAATTCCTTTTGCAATGTCTGCGGCATGGGCGGCTATTCTGCTTGCGATAATGCCTTCTTTTACGTCATTTATATCGGGCAGTCTGAGATGTTCGGCAGGCGTTACATAACACAGGAAATCCGCTCCCGACGCTGCCGCAATCGCTCCGCCTATCGCTGATGTAATATGGTCATATCCGGGGAATATGTCCGTTACAAGAGGACCGAGAACATAAAACGGTGCATTGTGGCATATACGTTTTTGCAGTTTCATATTAGCCGCAATTTCATTCATAGCCATGTGTCCGGGACCTTCCACCATTACCTGTACATTTCTCGCCCATGCTCTCTCCGTCAAAGCACCCAGTTCAATCAATTCCGATATTTGCCCTGCGTCTGTTGCGTCATCTATACAACCCGGTCTGAGAGCGTCGCCAAGACTGATGGTTACGTCAAATTCTTCGAGTATGTCAAGAACTTTATCATAATATTCATAAAAAGGATTTTCATTTCCTGTCATCATCATCCATGCAAAAAGAAGTGAGCCTCCACGGGAAACGATATTCATTTTCCTCTTGTCACGCATGAAAGCCTCAACAGCACGTTTGTTTATGCCTGCATGGATAGTCATGAAGTCAACACCCTCCTCAGCGTGGGCACGGACTACTTTCAGAAAATCTTCGGCAGTAATTTCAAGCAAATCCTTTTCAAGATAGCCGATAGCGTCATACATAGGAACAGTACCTATCATGGCAGGGGATTTTTTAATAAGCTCCTGTCTGAAAGTATTGGTTTTGCCGTAGTTGCTCAAATCCATGATGGCTTCCGCACCGAATTTCAAAGCCATATCTACTTTCTGCATTTCAACGTCATAATTCTTGCAGTCGCCCGAAATGCCGAGATTGACATTGATTTTTGTCCTCAAGCCTGCCCCGATACCCTCTGCCGATATGGATTTGTGGTTGATATTGCACGGTATGCAAACTTCCCCCTTAGCAACGGAATTCATGATTTCTTCGGGAGTTTTATACTCCTTTTCGGCAACTGTTTTCATTTCGGGAGTGATAATTCCCTTTTTAGCGGCTTCCATCTGTGTTTTATAGTTTCTCATAAATAATTATCCTTTCGGTTATCAAAATTTTTCTTATTCGGCAAATTTGCCTTTAAGGTCAAAAGCATGGTTCATAGGTCCCGAACCTCTGCCCAAATCGAGCATAGCCCCGAGTGCCCCCGATATATACTCTTTGGCTCTTTCAACGGACTTTTCGAGAGAATATCCCTTTGCAAGATTGGCGGCAATCGCTGAAGAAAGTGTACAGCCTGTGCCGTGTGTATTGGGATTGTCAATTCTTTTTCCCTTGAAATACGTAATTTTTCCGTTGGAATAAAGTATATCATCGGCATCATTGATACTGTGACCGCCCTTTACGAGAACGGCACATTTAAATTTCTCTCCTATCGAAACAGCCGCCTTTTCCATGTCATCTTTATCGGAAATTTTCATTCCCGAAAGCACCTCCGTTTCAGGTATATTCGGGGTAATGACATCGGCTATGGGGAGAAGTTTTTCTTCAAGAGTATTTATCGCACTGTCATTTATCAGCCTTGCACCGCTTGTGGCTACCATGACAGGGTCAACTACAATATTTTCAGCCTGATAAAATTTCAGCCTTTGAGCGATTACTTCAATAAGTGCCGATGAAGAAACCATGCCTATCTTGACTGCGTCGGGGAAAATATCCTCAAATACGGCATTTATCTCTTTTTCGAGAAAATCCGCATCAGCTTCGAGGATAGCCGAAACACCGGTAGTATTCTGAGCCGTGAGAGCCGTCACGGCACTCATGGCATATACACCGTTTAAAGTCATTGTTTTGATATCCGCCTGGATTCCGGCACCTCCGCAGGAGTCGCTTCCTGCGATTGATAATGCTGTTTTCATGTTACAATCTTCCTTTCAAGAAAATTCTGCATTATTTTTGTATAGCGTAAAAAAGTGGTGTCCCCGATTGAACGCTTTTGATTAAACTGATAATTTCAGTCTTTTACCGATTTGTCTGAGTTCGTTTGCGGATTTTTTGGGATTGTCGCTTTTCATAATAGCCGAAACCACACATATTCCCGAAATACCCGTATTTTCAAGCACATGGCAGTTATCTTTATTAAGACCGCCTATTGCATTTACGGGAATACTTACCGCATGACATATATCTTTAAGGGTGTCAACAGATGTCAGAACGGTTTTTACTTTCGTAGTCGTGGGATATATCGCACCTACTCCGAGATAGTCTGCACCGTTTTTGACGGCTTCCAAAGCCTGCTCGACAGTTTTCGTTGTAGCCCCTATTATGATATTTTCGCCCAAAATTCTCCTTGCCGTATTCACGGGCATATCACTTTGACCGAGATGTACGCCCTCCGCATTGATTGCCATCGCAACGTCAATTCTGTCGTCAATTATCAGCGGAACACCGTATTTTACGGCAATTTCATGCACTTTTTCCGCAAGGTGCATATATTCTCTTGTAGATTTGTCTTTTTCACGGATTTGCATGATAGTGACACCGCCTGAAAGAGCCTGTTCCACTTTGTACAGAAATACATTTTCTTCCAATCCCGTACTATCTGTGATAAAATACAAGCTTGTATCAAATTTTTTCAAGTGTAGTTTCCTCCAATTTGATATATTTTTCAATATCGGCATTTCTCAAAAGAGAAAGCGAGTCAAGAAGTGCTGTGTAAAAACTTCCCGTTCCCTCCTTGCAGGAGGCTAATTCTCCGCATATACCCATTACAGTGCAGGCGGTAACTGCCGCATGAAAGCCGTCTGACGCTGAAAGATATACAGCCGTTAACGCCCCCTGCATACAGCCTGTACCCGTTATTTCCGCAAGACGTGGAGAGCCGTTGTGAATATATGCATTTACCGCTTGCAAGGATAACTGTATTGTATTTCCGTGCAGAAAATACGGCTGAATTGAGTGTTTTTTGGAATGTTGCGGAGGAGTGGGAATCCACTCCCGCACTTCTGTATTTGTCATCACACAATGCACATATTTCAGAGTAATTTCCTTTTATGACAGTCGGGATATGTATATCAAGCAGTTCATGCACATAATTTCTTCTGAGCTGTGAACATGATATTCCCACAATATCGAGAGGATATTGTATTTTTTTGCAGTTTCGGAGGCTGTTTTTATGGATTTCATACGCACATCTGTTATATTGGCAATATTTAACATGAGTGCAGACGCTGTTTGTGTGATTTCAGCCACTTCAAGAGGGTGTTCCGCCATGATAGGTCTTGCCCCTGCCGAAAGCACCGCATTGGCACACTGATTGATGGATATTGGATTTGTAATGCAGTGTATCAAGGGCTTTTTTTCATATACGCTGTTTCTGACAACGTTGATTTCAACCGAATTCATTGAGTATCAGCCTTTACCGTTTTATTTTGCAGAGTTTTAACGATGTAATATACAAGACCTGCCAAAATGAAAGCCCCCATAGAAGAAAAAGCAATGATTGTCCAGAGTGTCGAGCCGATATTGAAAATGCTTGTCAAAATGCTTATGACAAGATAAACAATCACTCCCAGAGCCGCTATTGATAAAGCATTTCCAAGAAT
>ONIF01000116.1 GCA_900317795.1 uncultured Eubacteriales bacterium
ATGTGTAGACAGAAAACGATGAAATAATATTCTTTTGAAGAAATATATTTATCATTTTTAGGGGGAATATTTTTGCTGAAACAAAATCGGAAATACCGTTCCCAAAATATCAATATTAACGGTCGTTTATTTTGTTACTCAAAGTTTTTCCAACACTCTTTTTTCATAAACAAGGAAATTTCATTCAAACTATCATTCTCATAATATTTGACAAGCAGTTTTTTAAACTCAGGAACAGCTTTTTCAGGGATAATCAAAATTCCCTGTCCCTTTGAAATTAGATAATGATTGGCAAATATTACGGAAGAACGCTTATTTCCATCAAGAAATATCTGTGTTTTCATACAGTAAAGGCAAAGTCTGATTGCCGTATCAACCGTATCTTCTCCACTTTGGCAAACAATCTCATTAATCCTGTCTTTTACGTCCATCTCAATAGGCAACGGCGGAATATAGGAACAACCGCCAATAGTAACGGGAACGCCCCTGATACGTCCTCCATCAGTAAAAAATCCCTCATTTACCTGTTTAGCAATATGACACAAAAGATAGTAATCGCTTTTACTGCGAATTACATCTTTGTCAAGAATAAACTCCCAAGCGTGTTTTAAATTCAATATCTTTTGTACATCATCGGCACTCATACCGTTTACGATACCATTTTCAATGATTTCCTCTGTTTGAGGGAAAGAAGTTGCAACACCCTCCAAAATCGCTTGGTCATAAATATTATTTTTCATGTTGATACGGGCAAAATCCAAATTTTTCTGCACTCGTGGCTCAATATCTTCTTCCGTATAGTCAAGTGCAAGCAGTTCACGGTCAATCTTGCGTATATTTTTTTCTAATTCTCGTCTTTCACGAGAATTTTTCAGTAAAAGCTGATACAGCGTTTCAGAATACACATCGACATAGGTAGAAGTCTTTTTGCCCCCTACACGTTTACGCATATACAAATACTGTTTATCGCCTTGTGTCTTTACTTCGGGTGTTCCGTCATACGGCATAAGATTTATTCGTGCTTGTAAATCCGCCTTTTGATGAAGAAGTTCACAAATTCGATTTATTTCACTCATAATGTACTCATCTCCAAAATTTTATAGGGGACATTTTGACAAAAAAATAAGGTGATTTGTCCCCTATAAATTTTATCACACTCGTATTTGTCTGTCAAATTCAATTCATTCCGTTTCAGAAGCGGTGAGATGAATTGCTCGTCAACGGTAGGCTACTTTGGTTGACTTACAAACTTGATTATGCTATTTTTATCCTAATGCGGCAATTCATCTCCGACTTCTATAAGTCGGAGATGAATTGCCGCCAGCCCGTTAGGGCTGATTTTTTTCTTGACAACATCAAGATATGTTGTTAAAATATATACATAAGGTTTCCAAAAGTTGTCCGTAAGACAGCAGTACCGTAGGGAGTACGGGAAGGGTTTGCCTCATAAAAAACCCATAGCCTCGGAAACTGATGCCCGTAAAATGAAATCCTCTGTAAGGTTGGGCGGATTAAAGGAAGCTCCCGCCTCTATAGGCGGTGAGTACTTCACGCTTTTTACACGACAGCAACATGAACAAAAAAAGCGACAAGCCTTTTTTTCAAGACTTGTCGCTTATTTTTATACGCTTACATTCATGGCAAGAAATCTTGTAACTTCCGTTTCGGGCATTTTGAAAATATCCGAAATTTTTTTGATATTCTTTTCCCACTGATAGTATCTCTGAATCATTTTTGCCGTTCCCTTTTCTTCACCTGTGATTTCTCCGTCTGCCTTGCCTTTTTCATATTCTTCTTTTCCTCTGATTTCAAGAGCCTTTTCGGCATTGTATTCTTCAAACAGCATATTTATTACCTCACTTCCGTAAAATGTCAGATATTCTTTTAAAACATTATTGTCAACACATTCTTTTACCGCCTTTTCAATATTGCCGTTGTTTTTTCTCACGCTATCAACCAAAAAAGCATATCCCGAAAGTGTACGACAATTTTTCAACTGTGTATTCATTCTGCCGTAATCAATATCAAGCACTTTCACATTTATTTCGGCTGTCGTATCACCTGTATTATCGTAAAATGCCGTGCTGAACTTCAAATTATCGTCTTTCAATTTGGTTTTACCGTTGTACAGCACATAAAATTCAGGTTTAGGAACTTTTACAAGATTACCGCTGTAAATCATATCACCTGTAATAAATCTCTCATACGTTCTCGCAGCATATACAAACAACCGCAACGGCATATTGGGATTTATTGTGGATTGATGTTCGATGAAACACACCCATTTGCCGTCCATGATATACGCAACATCATTCTTGAACTCTCTGAAAAGTACTTCTTCAAGACGACACTTTTCTATTTCCTCAACCTCTTTGCCTGTAAGTGCCTTATACAAGTTTTTAGCATTATCGGTAGCATCTTTACATTCGTAAAACAGGCTTGAAAACACTGTATCTTTATAATTTTTTGTTTCTTTCGGCATAATGTCTATCTCTCCTGTTATTGTTGTTGAAGTGTATCTCTTTCGATTTTTTCGTCAATAGCCTTGACTATAAAACTGTTCAGGCTGTCGCCTTTAATTTTGGCAAACGCTTTTACTTTTTCTTTTTTGCCTTTCGGAACAGTCAGATTAATACGGTCACAATTTTTTTTCAGCCAATCGTTTTTGTACGCCGTCTTTCCTGCCATACTCTCACCACCTACTTATTTTTATTCTCTGAGAAACAAGTTTTGAAACCACTCTCCCCATTGTTTGTAATTATACATCAAACTTCAATCTTATACAAGATACAAAAATCAATAATTATACGCAAGATAATTTGGGTATTTTGGCATATTGTTTTTATCTTATACAAGATATATAATAGTAGCAAATATTCAATGATACAGTAAAAATACAAAATGAATTCATATAATTTCTTACATCATCTTATATTGCGATAGTTAATAACAGTGAATAGTAGTTAATAAAAATTAGCATTTATGCAAAATTGAAACGGTCCAATATCTTCTTGCAATAATTATCAAAAAAAATCAAAAATTATTGATATTTTCAGTAGCATTTGATATAATATAGTTCAAAATACAACACATTTTTCTTCTTTTTGTGAGCGACAGTGATTTTATAAAAGGTGTGGGAATTTCACCACAAAGCGATTTTGTACACCATAACGGCGTACAAAATCTATGCTTGCAACCCTCCGACAGCGTGTCATTTTTCGTGTTGTCATTCACAAATATTGTGTGTGAAATATTTCAATAAAATGAGGTGTACATAATGCAAATTATCGAGGGAGATAAATATTATACCATTCCCGAAGTAGCAGAAATAATCGGAGTACATATCCAATCCGTAAGGCGTTGGATAAACCGTTAAACCTGTTGAGCCTGTCGATGACGGCGAAAAAGCATACGAAAACTTAAAAAACGCTGTATCAGATTTGCTGAAAAGTCGTGGAAGTACCCTTGATGACGACATTTTCAAGATGATATATGACAGCGGATTTAAAGCAGGACACAAGACAGGATACCTTGAACTCTTGGAAAACATAGAAAATTTGGTACACATACAGTTAGATTGACAAGGGGACAGCAAAAATGATTACAGACAAGTTAATTTTTACCGAAGAAGAGAAAAAAAGATTAAAACAATCCACATCTTCCACAGAAATTGGAATGATACACGCAAGAGCTATATATTATCATTTGGAAAAGACGTTAATATCGCTTATGAAGTTGTTATTAACGGAGAACTGCCAATACTGAAACTCTCTGACAGTGACAGCGAAAAAGTCAAACAAGCTATTTTGTCAGATGTCAAGGAAATTTTGCAAACCGTTACTAAATCTGACTTTGAAAGCGTTATTCAGATAGGTGCTTACGATAAAGCTGATTTTGACAATGCTTTAAGATTTCTCATAGTTGATGTTTTAAACGTTCAAATATCCGCCTATGACTATTACAGATTGAATATTATCGAAGTTATAAAATCCGCTGAACAGAAAGCAACCGAGTGGTATGAAATGCCAAAAAATTATATTTCGGAATTCTATGAAACACTGCTCGACATTTCAAATGGTAAGAAAAAACTTCAAGAATTACCAATAGTACCAAAAACAACAACACCTGAAAAATACTTTTTACCTACATACAGGCTTGTAGATGTTCTTTTTAGCGGTACTTTTCCGATCGGAGAAGTAAAGATGGTAAATATGGCAGGTGAAAAAGACAATCGCAAAGGCAAAACAGCATACACATTGATGATGTTGAACTTTGACGAGTTGGGAGATGGTATCAAAATAAGCCGTGAGCTGTCCATATATGACCAACAGGTATGGAATTCTTGTGTAAATTTGATGTTGAACGGATACAGAATAATTACTCCGTCACAGATTTACAAATGGATGGGCTATGAAAGCACCATTGGAAAACCCGATAAAGACAAAATCATGGAAAGCATAAATACAATTATTCGTGCAAGAGTATTCATAGACAACGAAAATGAACGCAAATTATATAAGCGATACCCTGAAATTTCTCTCAATACTCCATTGTTGGCGGCTAAAATTATAACTGCCAAATCGGGAAGAAATGAAGTTACAGCTATCGAGATGTTGGAAGTTCCTGACCTTTTCACTGTTGCTGAAGAAAGAGGAC
This sequence comes from uncultured Eubacteriales bacterium, assembly GCA_900317795.1. Lineage (GTDB taxonomy): Bacteria > Bacillota > Clostridia > Oscillospirales > Acutalibacteraceae > UBA1213. Next base: position 4,657 of record ONIF01000116.1, read on the forward strand.
AGATAACGACCATTCCTTTTGAAGTATTGGAAAAATCAGCGATAGACAAATCCGAAAGCAATTTGCAACTTTTAACCTACTTGACAAGAAGAATTATACACATGAAACACGACAACGATGCTCCAAGAAAAATTCTGTTACAAGCCGTATACAAGAAATGCGAAATAGACACAAGGCTTAAAAGACATAGACTTCCCGAGAAATTAAAAAAAGTGCTTGACCGTTACACAGAAATCAAATGGATAAACGGATATGAATTGACAGACAATGAAATAATAGTTAAACTTCCTATAAAGAATTAAAAAAGAATTAAAAATGATACAGCGGTGGCAAATTATGACCGCTGTATCATTTTTTATATGAACTTTTTATTATAACATATAAAATATAATATGTCAAGTCAACACCTAAAAAACGCATGAACAAGGGATTTTTTATAAGATTGTATTTCGGCATTCTGCCACATCAGACAGTTTTTTACTCCAAAAGCAATTCCCAAAAATCAAAAAAATCATTTTATTATAGATTTTTTTAAAAAATAAATACCACTTTTTCTCTATCTCAATAAAATCACATCAAATTTTAGGGCTGTTTTCGGAATTTGTGAAAATTGATGACAGAAATTTTGAAACGCTTTGTAAGAAATTTTGAAACGCTTTGTAAGAAATTTTGAAACGCTTTGTAAGAAATTTTGAAACGCTTGCTATTTTTTTTGATGTGATTTTCACTTTTTTCAACACAAACCAAACGCTGATAAAATGCGGATTTTTTTTGCTTATCCCCTACCAAAAAAATGTGATAGTGATTTTTTTCAAAAACCGTAAGACTTATAAGTCTTATAAGTCTTATAACGGCGAGCTGTCGTACTTGACAGGTACGACAGCTCCGCCTATAATAACCGAACAGAATCCCAGAAAAAGAATATCACACAAAAGAGAAAACATCTTTTCTCGGACAAACCACAACCATAGATATTGAGAAAGGTATGCCTAACAGTACAAGGAACAATATTGGAAAGCTTTGACAAGTAGAAAGGCAATTCTCTTTTCATGGTTAAAAATATACATGGCTGTATTTTTCATTATACGGCGTTTTACGGTGTTTTTAGGGGAGAGGGGTATAATTATACTTCTGAGCCGTTTGAATGCCGTTATGAGCGTTATATGAGGGCATACGGGGCATTGTAGAGTGAAGTTTGAAAAAAGCATTTTAAACAGGTGAAACAATACTCTTTTTTCGGAAATATAAGCAGTGTAAAATCACAACTGAATGTGTATGCACTGTACGGGCGATTTTAGGGGGTATTTCGGGGGTTTTAGACTTAGGGGTATAATTATACTCCTAACACACTTGAGGGGCATACAGGGGCTTCTACGAGCTTATACGAGCGTGTTTAAAGCGGACTTTGAAACGTGCCTGTAAACTGATGAAATAATATTCTTTTTCGGAAATATAAGCGGTGTAAAACCACAACTGAATGTGTATGCACTGTACGGACGATTTTAGGGGGTATTTCGGGGGTTTTGGTGCAAGGGGTATATTTATGCTCCGAAGCCGTTCAAAGCCCCGTAGCGTTAAAATTAGAGAGGTTACAGACGATTTTAAAAGCCAATAGGAAAGGACGATTGAAAATGGAATTTGAAAGAGCCGTTCAGGAACTCAAAGGACACATCAAAGACTATGCAGACGAGATGTTGACAAAATCTAAAGGCAAAGACCAATACGAGTGTATCTTTTGTGGAAGTGGCACAGGTTCTAACGGAACAGGAGCATTGACGGTATATGAAAATAATTTCTATTGTTTTTCATGTCAGCAAAAAGGCGATATATTCGACTTGATACAGCAAGTTGAGGGCATAGACAAAAAACAAGTCGTGCAGTATACTGCCCAAAAATACGGGATAAGCATTGACGGCAAGACCGACAACAACAAGTCAGACCGTACCAAGAAAGAAGAAAATATTGATTATACCACCTTTTTCCGTGAATGTAACAAGCATTTGCAGGATACGGACTATCACAGGGGAATTTCTCTTGATACTCTCAACCGCTTTTTAGTCGGATATGTTCCGCAATGGACAAATCCGAAGTCACCAAAAGCACCGCCGACACCATGCCTTATAGTGCCGACTTCAAGGACTTCATACCTTGCAAGAGCTACCGACAGTAATAACAAGCGAAAAGTTGGAAAAACGCATATCTTCAACTCAAAAGCTTTGAATAACACACCTGTTTTGTACATAGTCGAGGGAGAAATAGATGCATTGAGCGTTATAGACGTTGGGGGAAATGCCGTAGGATTAGGAGGTGTCAGCAATGTCAAGCATTTTTTTGAGGTGTTCGATCAAATTGAAAGAACAAAAGAACAGAAATTTATCATATCTCTTGACAATGACGAAGCAGGGGAAAAAGCTAAAAATGCCTTGATAGAGGGATTTGACGAGCGTAATATTTCATTCGGTGTGTATAATCCATGCGGAAACCATAAGGACAGCAACGAAGCCTTGAACGCTGGCAGAGAGGAATTTCAAAAGGCTGTATTGCACGGCATAGAGAATATTGACAATCTGATTGAAGAATACAACAAGAATGCAAGTCTTGACTATGACAATAAATTTTGTGCAGAAGTGTTGTTGAATGACTTTATAGGCGGAATAGCTGAAAATGTCAATATTGAAGCCGTTCCAACGGGATTTAAAGCACTTGATGACATTTTGGACGGCGGATTTTATGAGGGCTTGTATGGTATCGGTGCAATATCTTCTCTCGGTAAAACAACATTCGCATTGCAAATAGCTGACCAAATAGCAGAATACGGACACCCTGTATTGATATTTTCTCTTGAAATGTCAAAAAATGAACTCATTGCAAAGAGTATCAGCCGAAACACGTTTAAAAGAGTGATTGCAACAAGAGGAGATGTCAGCAACGCAAAGACAATAAGGGGCATAATGACAGGCAAAAAGTACCGTTTTTACAATCAGACCGAAAGAGAATTGATAAAGAGTGCAACATACGACTACAAGGACATAGCAAAAAATATTTTTATCCGTGAGGGTATGGGGAATGTTGGAGCCGATACCATAGTCGAACAGGTAAAAGAGCATATCAAGAAAAAGAAAAAACCGCCTGTTGTTATCGTGGACTATCTTCAAATCCTAATGCCACACAGCGAAAAAGGGACGGACAAAGCAAATACGGATTACTCGATACTGACTTTGAAACGGCTTTCAAGGGATTATAAAATACCTGTTATTGTCATTTCCTCATTCAACCGTGAAAATTACAGCAACAGAGTTTCCATGCAGGCATTCAAAGAAAGCGGTGCTATTGAATATTCGGCAGATGTTCTTATCGGTTTACAGCTGATGGGAACGGGTGAAAAAGATTTTGACGTTGATGAAGCCAAAAGCAGAAATCCGAGAGAAATAGAAGCGATAGTATTAAAAAATCGTAACGGCAGGACAGGCGGAAAAATCGGGTATAAATACTACTCCATGTTCAATTACTTTGAAGAATTGGAGGAAACGCCGACTAACTCAAAGAGAAAGAAGCCCGATAAACCCGTTAAAAGAGATGAAATGCTGTAAAGGAGCGTGAAAGAATGCCGTTAGAGAAAAATTTGGAAAGTATTTTTGACAGCATTTTTGATACAAGCGTTACGATCGAAGAAGAAAATGTCCGAGAGCCATTGTCCGAACAACTTCAACAAGTACAAAACAGTTTGAAACCACAGTACATGGACAGCCAAAGACAAGAGGATATTTACAAGCAGTACCAAGAGAACCGCTTGAAAGCAAGTCAAGGCATGACGGATATAATCAAGTGTGCTGAATACGGGATAACGCTGTACAAACTTTTTTTCAAGGCTGTTGAAGTTATAGACAGCCTTGTCGATGACGGTGGTGTATTTGTCGATACGGTAAGAAAAAATTTTTACAAGGTATCGGAGCAAGCTATTCAAAATGCCCTTGACGATGGTTACAGCTATGTGACCGAACCGCAAAAGGCTGAACTGTCGGCGACAAAGTCAAGATTGGAAAATCTGAAAAAGGCATTGATTGTTTCTTACGGTGATAACAGAGCAAGAATAGAAAATGCCATCAAGGAACACGAAGACAAAATACAAATTCTTGAAAATGTTGTCGGTGCAAAATCTTCCGATGATAAAAATTAACTGACAAGGTTTTTCAAAAAATGGATTTGGTAATCCGAAACGGCTAAAAAGTGGTGGTAGAAAAACAGACCTCCGTAGGAGGTCGCAAGCATAGATTTTGTATATCGAAACGATATACAAAATCGCTTTATGGTGAAATTTCCCCACGCCCCATATTTTACATTGCATAAAACATAAATCGCTGTTGCTCACCATTTCAAATTTTAAAGTTTTATAAAATCGCAGATTTTGAAAAAGTACAACAAGAACTTTTTTTACTTTATGATTTCCTCTTTCCTGTAAAAAAATAATTTTCAGAAAAGCCGTTCATGGAGAAATCAAATTCTAAAAAATTTTTTTCGGAGTGCCGTAAAAAATTTTGCGGAAGAAGATTTTTGAAAAATCGAAATAGCTGAAACTGTCACGGATAATGAAAATGAAAATCTGTCCGATAACTCCGCCAACACTATGTCAGTCAAATTTCAGAAAACGATTAAGCATATTCGGCAGATGAAATATCAGAAACTGAAAATTACTACCGTCAACCTTGTCAATGCAACATAGGAAATTTCAAAAAATCGTAAGTGAGTATTTCCAGTTCTCTAATGGATTTTTGATTTTTCAAAAATTCAGCCGTTCAGTAGAGAATGGCTGAATTGAAAAATTGGTAAGCGACAGCGATTTGAAGATTTTGCGGAATTGCAAAATCAAGATATGTGGGAATTTCACCACAAAGCGATTTTGTATTGCGAAACGATATACAAAATCTCTGCTTGCAACACCCTTACGGCTGTTATTTTTTCTTTTAGCATTTTGGTTTTACTTATTGTATGTTTACCGGTGCTGACATGATTTCCGGTATTTCACTGGGGTCATGCCGTATTTTTTCACGAAGGCCCGGGTGAAATAGGAATGGTTGTTAAAACCACAGTTTGATGCCACTTCAATCACATTCAGATCCTCAACAGCAAGCTGATATGCAGCCAGCTCCAGCCGGTAATTATTCAGGTAAGCGGTAAATGGTGGAAAATCCACACAAATCAGCCACATATTGCACCGGTGTATCCATGGCATAGCTAAGCCGGACCCAGTCCAGAGCCGGTTTTAGCCGGTCATAAGTCATATGAAGTGCCAGATCCTTCTCCCCGGTCTCCACGCAATGCTGATTAAGCAGATGCATCACCATCAGCAGATTGGATTTAACCAGATATTCATGAGTGGAATAGCTGTCGTTACGATGCTCGATGAGGCTTTCCAGCAGTGGCTTCAGTTTCAGATTCAGCTCCGATCCTGCCGGTTCCATACAATTGACATTCTTTTCGTGTGTCAAAAAGGGTTTCAGATACTTCTCTGCCAGACGGTCCTCCCCCAAAAGCGAAAAATTGAACATGATATTATAATACTCCGCCTTCTCGGACTGGGCTTGTTCGATAGCGTGGATGGCGTGAGGGAGAACAATGACAATATCCCCCGGTCCCAGCAAGTAGTTCTGGGCCCAGACCGATACATTCAGTCGGCCGGCGGTTACGTAGATCAGTTCCGCTTCCTCGTGCCAATGGCGGGGAAATGCAGTGATGTACTCTGGGACCCGGCCCAGATACACTGCAAAGGGAAATTCTACAGTGCCGTGAATTTTGGTTTCGTGAAGCAATCTTTCGTCCACTTGCGGCCCCTCCTTCCCGAAAAATAGGATCGTGTTAGAAATACAGTATAATTGTAGTAGAATTATATCATAGGCAAGTGTATAATGCAAATAGAAAGAACATATCCCATGCCCAAAAGGAGTTCCCTTTATGACCGTACAACGAAAAAAACTCCATCAGCTTTTCTTCCCATTGTTTTTTGAGACTCTGTTCATGATGTTGGCAGGTATGGTGGATACTTTGATGCTCTCCTCCGAAGGCGACTATGCCGTGGGGGCCGTGGGCACCGCCAATACCTACATCAGCCTGTTTATCATCATGTTCTCCATCATCTCATCAGGTATGGTGGCGGTGATGACCCAGTATATCGGTGCAAAGCGACCGGGAGTTGCCCATCAGGCACTGAAACTGGGTCTGATGTTTAATCTGTCTGTAGGCGTAGTAATCACCGGTGTGCTGATCTTCGGCACGGATGCCATTTTGAAGGCCGTGGGCATCGCCCGTGACTTGGAAGAGCCCGCCAGTATTTATCTGCGAACCATTGGTGCATTCTGTATTTGCGATGCTTTGACTCCCATTCTTTCCAGTTACCTCCGGTCTTTCGGGTATACCACACCTACCATGGTTGCCACGGTGGCAGCCAATATCATTAACGTGGTACTGAACGGGTTGTTTCTATTTGTGATGCACTGGGGTGTCTTTGGTGTGGCGCTGGCTACCGGCATTTCGAGACTGGTAAACCTGTTGTGGTTGTGTATCGCCGCAAGGTACCGCATTAAGCCGGAAAAAGACGCCAATCCTCCGGCAAGCTGGCAAGTGTTACGGAAGATCATCCGGGTGGGACTGCCGGCGGCAACGGAGACGATTCTGTATAACACCGCTATCACACTGGTCATCAGCATGCTTAACAGGATGGATGCCACCGGAGCGCAGGTTACTGCCCGATCTTACGCTTTGCAGATCTCCAATTTCTCTTACTGCGTGTCCGCTGCGCTGGCAAATGCCAATGCAGTGCTGGTAGGTTGGTACATTGGTGGCTGTGAGATCGAAGCCTGTAAGCGGGATACCCGCCGGGCAGCGGTGTTGGGGATCGGTGTGGGCGTTGCGATTTCGGGTCTCTTTGCTATATTCTCAAAGCCGATTGTGGGCCTCTTTACCGACAACCCGGACATGATTCGGCTGGTGGGTACGTTGCTGATCGTGGATATCTTCCTGGAGATCGGACGGTCCGCTAATTTGGTCTACGGCTTTGCCCTGAAAACCAGTGGCGACGCGATCTATCCCATGACGATAGGAATTATCTTTATGTTCCTGTGTGCCTCCGGCGGAACCTGGCTCTTTGGTGTGAAGCTGGGCTGGCTGACGGTAGGTGCTTATATAGGGATGGCTTTGGACGAATGTGTTCGAGCGGTACTGATGTATGCCCGGTGGCGTACTGGATGCTGGCAGAGATTAAGACTTGTATCGGAAAATGAGGTAATGTTATGAATTATGCTGCTCTTTGGCATGAAGCCACCCAGAGATACTGCTATTGTCTGGAACCGGGCAGATTTCTGTTCCGGCTCCAGACGGCAAAGGACGACATAAAGTCCGTGACCCTTCATGTCATGGACAAGTACCTGCCCCTGAAGATCAGAGATACCCGTAAAACTACCCCCATGAAGTGGGTGGCCAGCGACGGACTTCGGGACTACTACGAAGTGGAGTTGGAATTTAGGGTAGTCTGCCTGCGCTACTGCTTTGAACTGGAAGACAACGCGGGTAACCGGGTCTTCTTCTCAAACAGCGGATTTACAGACACCCTCCCTGATGATATAGAGAGGCTGTTTGACTGCCCCCAGACCCTCCGGGAAGAAGAACGCTTCCTCGCTCCAGCCTGGGCATCCGACAAGGTTATCTACCAGATATTCCCCTCCCGGTTCGCCAGCCACGAAGAAGTGGAGGACAAAATCTGGTATCAGGCCCCCATCACTGCCAATGCGGCGCTGGGGGGCAGTCTGAAAGGTATCATTCAGCAGCTTCCCTACATCGCGGACTTAGGAGTGGATGTGATCTACCTAACTCCCATCTTCTACTCCAACTCCTGTCATAAGTATGATACCATCGATTACTACACCATCGACCCCACCTTTGGCACTACCGATGATTTGGTGATGCTGGTGGACAAGGCGCACACTCTGGGGCTGCGGGTGATTCTGGACGGTGTGTTCAATCACACCTCCCCGGAGTTTTTCGCCTTCAGGGATGTGGTAGAAAAGGGAGAAAACTCCCGGTATAAAGACTGGTATTACTTTAATAAATTCCCGGTTTGTACGATTCCCATGCGCCACAACTACAAGTGCTTCAGCTATTTCTGGGACATGCCCAAGGTAAATCTGCGTTGCGCTGCCGCGGCGGACTACTTCACAGAGGTAGCGCTTTACTGGCTGCGAACAGCGAAAGTAGACGGGTGGAGGCTGGATGTGGCGGACGAGATTTCCCACGGTTTTTGGCAGTATTTCCGCACACAAATTAAGACGGAATTTCCCCAGGCGCTGATTGTGGGGGAGGTGTGGCACCACGCTCCGGACTTTTTGCAGGGCGACCAGTGGGACAGCGTCATGAACTACCCCTTCTATCGGGCAGTGCTTGACTACGCCGCTGAAGGGACACTGACCGCCTCCGGTTTTCTGGGTGTCATGGGCTTTCAGCGGGGTAATACCCACAACGCCGCTCATCATCTTATGTGGAACCTCATCGGCAGCCACGATACCGCAAGAATCCTCCATCTGTGTGGCGAAAATAAGGATAGGCAGAAGCTATGTGCCGCGCTGCAACTTCTGACACCAGGTATGCCTATGATCTACTACGGTGACGAGGTGGCTATGACTGGTGCCAAAGATCCGGACTGCCGCCGGGGTATGCTGTGGGACGAAAGTCGACAGGACAAGGATATGCTTTCCTGGTACAAACGGCTGCTGCGGGTGCGTAAGGAGATCCCTGCCATTACCCGGGGCAAAACGGTAGCGGAGGAGGCCCGGGACAAAGATGGTCTCATCTGCGTAACCCGGTGTCTGGAAGACGATGAAGTGACCATTCTGTTCCACGCCAAGGAAGATACAATTTCCTTACCGGCGCTTTCCGGAAAGCGGAACCTGCTTACAGATAACGTATTTGACGGCAAAGTACAGGGAATTACAGCCTTGGTGCTAAAATAAAGAGAGTGACAG
>ONIF01000399.1 GCA_900317795.1 uncultured Eubacteriales bacterium
TGGAGAGCAATGCTGTCCAATTCTTCTCCGTTACTGTCACGCAGGTCTGCACTTCTGCTGAATCTTTCAGACCTTTCCTTGCTTGTGTTTTCAGTTGCTCCAATGATTTTCTGCCGTATTCCGAATTCATTTTCCATCATCTCTTTCAAATATTTTTCTTCATGCAGTCGGCTGTCCCTGCATTTCATTCCGTTTGGTGTGGTGTAAGTGATGTTTTTTCGGCTGTCTGTCCATTTGACTTCATATCCCTCGTTCTCCATCAGTTCAATAAAATGCTCTTTGCTGACTGCATAACACATCGCATCATCTATCGCTATAGCAAGAGCCAACTTCCAACTTTGTCCTTTATCGGCTGAACGGTATTCCCTTGCAGACATAGGCTTTATTTTTTTGTCTTTGGGTTTAATGACGGACAATCCGTATTCCAGACACAGCTTATCGGATTCGTTACGCAGTCGCTGAAGCTCGTTTTTATCGGCATGGTATTTATAGCCTGTTTCAAAATTTACCGAATTTATCACAAAATGTGAGTGTATATGCTCTTGGTCAATATGAGTGGAAACAACTGTTTCATAGCCTTTGAACTGCTCGGAAGCAAATCGGACAGCCATCTGATGTGCCTTTTCTGGTGTGATGTTTTCATCGGGGTGAAACGATTGTATCAGATGATAGAACATTCTTCCGTTGGATTTTCCGTGCCGGATTTTGGTATTCATCATTTCATTGAACGCCGAATCAGCAACACAGTTTACACCGCTTACAAGTTTTCTGTCGTTAAAAAGTATTTTCTTATCTTGCATACAGTATTTCAGAAGTGCAGACAGACCGTTTCTTGTCTGCATTTTTTTACTTGCAATAAATTTTACTGTCGCTATGATTTCCACCTCTTTCGGTCAAGCAGTTCCGTCAGCTGCTCATTTATTTTTACGTATTCTTCCGTCATTCTTTCAAGATTGACAAACTTTACTTTGCCCATGTTGCAGAGTGTTGCAAGCTGATTCAGATTATTTCCGAGAGCCTTTTGCTGACGGATTACCTCGTCAAGCCCGTCTATCACAAAAATCTGTTTTCCAAGACAGCATTTTGTAACATAGTCCGTTACGGACAGTTTGGACTTTTCGGCTTTACAGTGGATTTTCTGCAAATCTTCATCGGATATTCTGATACTCAATTTTCTGTTTTTCATGTGGTGTCACCTCGCAAAAAGTGGGTTCGGGCTTCCGCCCGTAAAAATGCATCGGCGGCTGCGACCAGCCGAATGCGATGCTTGCCACCGACTGAAGTCGGTGATTTCTGCCATTCCCGACACTTTTCTTAAATTCTGCTTTTGTGTTATCGCTCACACTGCCCCAAAACCGCCCCAAAAACGGCATTCCAATCTGTATCGGGTACTTACCCTAATTTCTCCCAAAAGTGCCGACAAATCGATTTACGGCGGCTTACGGGTGGCAACAGGGACGATAGGGACGATGTTGACGATATTTTTAGCACCCATAAATTTATCGTCCTTATCGTCACTATCGACACTTTCACAACGGGTACAGTAAAAAATCCTGAGAAGTCTTTTTCCGTTGCATCTTTTCGATTCAAAGTACACACTCTAATTTTCAAGTTCATATCTGTACTTGTTCATCAAGCGTTTAAGAACATTCGTTTCAATATTCTTGCTGCAGTAGGAATTGAATTCGGAAGAAAAATCCGAATTTGTACCGCTGAACAGTTTTTTCTGTTTCATAAAATCAATCAGCAAACGCATTTCCTCCGGCAGAAAAACAACAGATTCCTCCACGCTGTCCGAAATAAATTCCCAAGTATGATTTTCTTTTGAAAAACAAAGTTCCAATTCTCTGTGTTCAATATCTCTGCCGGTGCAGATGAGCACAGCCTTATTTTGATTTCTCTCTTTTCTTTCGAGGATAAGCGTTGTGTCCAATGCACCGCTGATACCTGTCGTGCCTGAAATTTTGTTGAGAGGATCGGAATCGTTCTGCTTTCTCAGGTGGTGAACAAGCAGAACAGTGATTTTCAGCTTGTCGGCAAGGGATTTCAACTGCACGATTTCCTGATAATCGTTGGCATAGTTGGTATCTCTTTCGGCACTGCGAACCATTTGAAAAGTATCAATGACAATCAGAACAGTATCATCATGCTCCTGCACAAAATTTTCAATCTGTTCGGCAAGTCCGTCAGCCAACGAACAGGACGACACTGCAAAGAACAGATTATTCGGCACTTCATCGGCAATGTTCAAAAGCCTGTTTTGAATACGGTTCCAGTTATCTTCCAAACACAA
>ONIF01000003.1 GCA_900317795.1 uncultured Eubacteriales bacterium
ACGGTTCAACGACTTTTGACGGCTCAACAACTTTTGACGGTTCGGCAACTTTTGACGGTTCAACGACTTTTGACGGTTCAACAACTTTTGACGGTTCGGCAGCTTTTGACGGTTCGGCAGCTTTTGACGGTTCGGCAACTTTTGACGGTTCGGCAACTTTTGACGGTTCAGCAGCCTTTGACGGTTCAGCAGCCTTTGACGGTTCGACAGCTTTTGACGGTTCAGCAGCTTTTGAGGGTTCGACAGCTTTTGAGGGTTCTGCAACTTTTGACGGCTCAACGGAATTTACGGAACTTTCCGCTGATTGCTGTATTTTTGAAGTCTGCACCGAGTTTTCAACAGAGGACTGAATTTCATTTACAGTGCTTTCGGACATTGATGAAGATGTGACCGAACTTTCAACTGCTGATATTTCGGAAACTTCCGTTGTTTCGGAAACAGTAGAAATTTCAGTACTTTCCTGTATGCTTTCCTGTTCGGATATTTCGGATATGACGGAAATTTCACTTTTTTCCGTTACAGAAATTTGTGAAACCGATGACGTTTTCACAACTTCAACTGCATTGTTTTCATTCACCTTTGCAAACGGAAAGGCACAAATACATATTACCGCTGTACAAGTCAAAAATCCTGCTGTTGATATGGCAGTTGCCGTTTTGAATGACTGAGGTTTCTTTCGGAGAAGATAATATTTTCTCACTCTCATCGCAAGGTATGCCGTAAATATCACCGTATATACAGACAAATCAATGTATTTCAGCATATCGCCACGCTGTACTTTCGACCATAACACAAGTATGACATGAAAATATATCATGGCATAGAATATATAGGCAAATTTTTGTATATTTTTCCAAGTTTTGCCCTTGAATTTTTTGCGTATTTTCTTTATGGAAATCACTGTCAAAGGTGTCATTATCAGCACAAGTATCAATGCGACTATGACAAAAAGTATGAAATCAAAATTCAGACCTCTGCCCGAAAACAGTCTTTTCAAGTAGGTTATGCCGTAAATGATGATGTGTCCCACTGTTAAAAGTGCCGCAATAATCGAGAGTTCTCCACGAATGGGCATGAGTTTTTTAATGAGTTTCGAGCCGTTTTTCAATGCACCCGTGAACATTACGACTGTCCAAAAAGACGTGGCAAAAAGGGCGTTTGTCAAAATGGGTATCATATAATCTCTTACAAACGGTGCAAGCGTTCTGACTTCAACAAACTCATTGATACAATAGGCGGCAACGGATAACAATGCCGCACCGATATAGAAAAAATGCGGATATTTTTTGATAGCCTTGTCACAAGTAAGGCATATCAGAACCGTGACTGCAAGACATACTGCAAATGTCATATTAAAAGCATCTCCTTTTTTGTGAATTAAAAACAGCTTCCCGAAAGTTTCAACAGTCGGAAAGCTGTTTTTCCAAGGGGTATGAATATGAAGAGAAGAAAATCAGTTATACTTTTTCTTACGGAAAGAGAATATTGCTGCAAGTGCCGATATACCTGCCATCAAAGCTGCTATAAAAGCAAAATCCGACGAACCTGTATTGACTGCATTTGAATTGGAATTTGTATTTGTGTTGTTATTTACATTAGCGTTGTTGTTATTGGTGTTTGTGCTTGTCTGTGAATTTTCGGAAATTTCAGAAGTCTGTGAAACTTCACTGTTCTGTGATACTTCCGAATTTTCGGAAACCTGTGAAACTTCGGATACTTCCGAATTTTCGGATACTTCGGATATTTCCGATACTTCCGAAACTTCTGACGGCTCGGAACTTTCTTCCTGTTTGGTATTGTCATTCAAGATAAATTCAAGTGTATTGTTATAGCCTGTTGCGGTTACTGTGATGTTATAAGGTTTGTCCTCACCGAATACGGGGACATCTCTCGAAACAGCGTCTTTTATAATCGTGCCGTCCTCTGCAATAATTTTAACACCACGCTTGCCCGTTGCGGAATAAGCATTTTCATCAACCGTTACGGAACTGATATTTCTGATAAATGCGTCAAAATCAGCCTGTGAAACATTTTCGGCAGGAACTAATTTTTCACCGTCAAACTGTACGGGCATATCATCTGTCGAGATGACAAAAGATGTATTAACAGTTGCATATTTGCCGTTAGCGTCTGATATTTCAAGATTATATGTTCCCGGAAATTCCACTTGATAGTTGATAAAACCATCTTCAACCGAGAACTGTCCGTTGCCTGCAACGAAATATGTCTTTGCGTAATCTTCGGGGAAACCTGTTGCTGTGAAAGTCGTTGAAATATTATTTATATTGCAATCTGCAATTTCAACGGTATTTTCAAATTTTACGGGAATATAGATATTAACGGGTACGGTGTGATAGCCTTTTTCGGTAATGAATGTGATTCCCGTAAGAGTCTGTCCCATCAAGCCGACATACTGTTCATATTTCAAAACATTTCCATGAGGTTCACTCTTTTTAATGCCCGATGACCATGCGATTTCATCTCTCCAGATATTTTCGAGATGACGCATACCATATTTATCGCCCTCTGCCGTTTCGAGAATGACACCGTAAATCGTGCCGAATTCAGATGTACCGCCCGAATTGTTCAGACCGCTTACATCAAGTACATAATCGCCCCATGCCATTTCGGTTGACAGGGAAACTTCTTTTTGTTCTTCCGCTATATTGCCGACTACATTCGAAAATACAACTTCATCATTTTCGATAGTGATAAGTTTATATGCAGTCGGTACTTCTTCAATTTGTTCAAAGTTATAGTTATTTTCACCGAGAGCGTCAAGAGTTGCTTTGGAAAGTGCAACATAGTATCTTACACCCAAAATATCTCCGCCCCCGTTTTCCGTTTCAACGGAATATGTGCCTGCTACAAGGTTTTCATTTTTCCATTTGCCCGTTGTTGCAGAGGAAACAGTATCTGCACCGTCAACGCCCTCACCCTTGTAAAACTCTCCGTAGGGTACATTCATAATACCATATACAAGCGACTTGGTGAAAGAGAATGAAACGGGATTATTATATCCTACTGCATTTACTGTCATATCGTATGTTTTGTATTCGGCAAATACTTCCGCACCTCTTGCGTTGGCATCTTCTATGACAGTGCCGTCATTTGAAATAATTTTCACACTGCCCTTGCCCGAGGCAGAATAAGTTTTTTCATCAACCGTTACGGAATTGATATTTCTGATAAATGCATTGAAATCCTCATCTGAAACATTTTCGGCAGGAACTAACTTTTCACCGTCAAACTGTACGGGCATATCGTCCGTCGAGATAACAAAACTTGCACTGACATCTGCATATTTGCCTTTTCCGTCTGAAACAGTCAATGTATAGCTTCCCGGAAACTCCACCTGATAATTGATAATTCCATCTTCAACCGAGAACTGTCCGTTGCCTGCAACGAAATATGTTTTTTCATAATCTTCGGGGAAACCTGTTGTTGTAAAAGCAGTTGAATTATTTGAAATATCGGCATTTTCAATTTCAACACCACCCTCAAACTTCACGGGGACATACAAATCAACATCAATCGTATGATAGCCTGTATCGGTGATATAGGTGATTTCTTTTATGGTTTTTCCCATAAGGCTTTCATAGTGTTCATATTTGAAAACATTTCCGTGAGGTTCACTCTTTTTAATGCCCGATGACCATGCAATTTCATCTCTCCAGATATTTTCAAGGTGACGCATACCGTATTTACTGCCGTCATCAGTTTTGATAACCACGCCATAAATCGTGCCGAATGAAGATGTACCGTTTGCATTTCCAAGACCGCTCACATCAAGTACATAGTCGCCCCATACCATATCGGTATTCATGGTAACTTCATTTTCTTCTTTTGTTGTATTTCCGACAATTTCCGAAAATACAGCTTTTCCGTTCTCGAAAGTAACATTTTTATATGCCTGCGGTATTTCATCAACCTTTTCAAAGTGATAGCTTTCATCAAGCTGTGCAAGGTCGCTTTCACTCAGAGCAACATAATATTTTACTCCGAGAATATCTCCTCCCCCATTTTCCGTTTCAACAGAGTATGTGCCTTTGACAAGGTTTTCATTTTTCCATTTTCCTGTCGTTGCAGATGAAACCGTATCCACACCGTCAATACCCTCGCTTGAATAAAATTCGCTGTAAGGTATCTCCATCGTGCCGTACACGACATTTGAAGCCTCTGCCGTAATTGCCAACGGTAAAGACGAACCAACAACAGCCGCACTCAGCAAAAATGCAAAAACTGTTTTTTTACTCATACGATCCTCTCCTGTATATAAATTCAGTTAGATTTATAAAATTAGACAAAACTAACCAACAGATAGTTTAACACATCTAATTATCAATGTCAAGACCTTTTTTCAGAAATGATATAAATTTTTCAATGTGTATTATTTTTTATTTATCTCCCGTCAACAAATAAAAAGCATACACCAATAAAAAGTGTATGCCTTAAATAATGCACCCGACAGGACTTGAACCTGCACCCTTTCGGACCGGAACCTAAATCCGGCGTGTCTGCCAATTCCACCACAGGTGCTTATTAAATTGAAAGTTGAAAATGGAAAATGAAAAATTATCTCTTACAGGATTTTAAGATAGAAGTCAAGATTTTTTCGATTTCGATACAATCGGACAAGATGGTTTTTACTTCATTATCGTTCAAATATGCTGTTGCATTAAGCAACTTCAGCCAATATTTAGTTTCGGTTGTTTCTTTCAATGCGACAGACATTTTAGAGATAAAGTCAAGTCTGCTTTGTGCCTGCTGAGCTTCAGCAACATTAGCACCAATACTTGTACCCGAACGCAAAACCTGTTTTGACAATACGTATTCTTTCTTTTGGTCACAGAGACACTTATACAGATTTACAATTCTTATCGCAAAATCAAAAGTTTTGCTTTCTATCACATTATCCACAAATAATAATTCCTTTCATTTTCCACTTTCAATTTTCCATTTTATTATATCACGGCATTTCAAAAATAACAAGTCATTTTCATCAAAAAAGGAGAGTATTCCGAAAAATACTCTCTGAAATATCACTTTTCCTCCATGTCTTTTTTTAATCGCTTGATGATTTTCTTTTCAAGTCGGGATATATATGACTGTGATATACCCAATTCATCAGCCACTTGTTTTTGTGTATGTGCTTGCTTTCCGTTAAGTCCAAACCTTAACTCCATTATCGACAATTCCCTTTTATTCAGCTTGTTTACTGCACGCATGAGCTGTTTTTGTTCGGACTCCTGCTCTATTCGGGCATTTACGATATTTTCATCACTTCCCAATATGTCCGCTACCAACAATTCATTTCCGTCCCAATCAACATTCAGCGGCTCATCTATCGAAATTTCATTTTTCTGCTGGGCGGTCTTTCTTAAATACATCAATATTTCATTTTCTATACATCTTGACGCATACGTTGCTAATTTTATATTTCTTGACGGGCAAAATGTTTTTACCGCCTTTATCAAGCCTATTGTTCCTATCGAAATCAAGTCCTCTACATTTGCCGACGGTGATTCAAATTTCTTTGCAATATACACCACCAACCGCAAATTGTGCGTAATCAGCGGCTCTCTGGCACTTTCATCTCCGTTTTCTATTCTCTGCATTATCTCATTTTCCTCTGCACTTTTCAGCGGCGGCGGTAACGTTTCGGGACCGTTTATGTAATATATCCCTTCTTCTCCCGATACTGCATTTCTCAGTTTCATTAACCCTTTCAATAACACATTTTCCACAAAAATCTCAACTGCCTTTCGTTACAAGTTCAGACGGTACTAACAAATCACTTTCTTCTTTTAAATTCTCTCTTTCACATAAACCTATATATGCCTGTATCTCATTTTTCTTTGCGTTATCCCTTATATATATTTTTGACGGCTTGAATGCAGGCATTAAACCCTTTCCGCCTACCGACATGAACGGCACAAATCTTATGCCGTTTTTGATTACTTCCATACTGTCCGTGCATTTCTCAATATCCACCATATCTTTAAACATATCTGCACACCCTACTATAACACATTCTCCCGAAAACGCTTCATGCAGGGTATTTCCTGTGTCAACCGTGCCTTTCAATAAAAACGTCTTTCCGTTGTGACACACCTCCACTTCACACATATCGGGAATGGACCTCCTCCCCCATATCTTCATTATCACCCTCATTAAAATATATATCCCCAATGTCAAGCTTATAAGCATTAAAGGCGATATTCCTATATATACCGTACTGTTCCGCACAACCAGATTTTTAGGTGAAAAAAATGCCAATATTGCCGTCATTGCCCCACAGTAAAAAAAACTTACCGTAAACATGGAAACAAATGTTTTCAAAAATCCCACCGTACTCATCGGATAAAATGCCGCTGCCGTTATTAAAAATGTTTCAAGCATATTCACAACCCACGATAAATACATAGGCATAGGCGGCAATAATATAACAAGTGAACCTGTTCCCCCTATCAATGCCCCTGCAATCAGTCTTGCTTTTCTTGTATTCAGGTTTCTGAAATGCCTTACAGACTGCAATATTATATAATCCACTATGAAATTTACACAAAACAGTATGTCAATATATATCGTATATTTCAATATATCATCTCCGCCTGTCTATCGGCAATCATATTATCTCACAAGTTAAATCCGAAATTTGTCTTTTCATCGTGCATAAAAAATTTTAGCGACAGCATTTCATTGCACATTGCTCATTGCTAATTGCACATTGTAAACGCTGCCGCTCTGCTACATAGCAAAATATCAATTCAATTTTGTTATGTAGCCTGCCTTCTTGTATTTTCTGCCGTCAATCCAAAACTGATTGACAAAGCCTCATCTACTTTATACATATCATTACTGTTAAGAGTTCCCATTTTTTCCTTTAATCTCTTTTTGTCAAGAGTGCGTATCTGCTCCAAAAGTACAACGGAGTCTTTGGAAAGTCCGCTGTCGTCTGCATAAAGTCTTATATGCGTCGGCAAATTTGCCTTTGAATTCTGACTGGTTATTGCAGCCGCTATTACTGTCGGACTAAATCTGTTTCCAACATTATTCTGAATTATCAGAACAGGTCGCACTCCTCCCTGCTCCGAGCCTACAACGGGACTTAAATCTGCATAATATATATCTCCCCGCCTAATGTTCATAGTTTTTTCACACTCCGTGATTTGATTTAAAATATGTGCTGATAGTAATTTGCCCCAAAACACAAAATTTTAATCACTGCTTATAAAAATCAACACACTACTATTATATTCCAATTTTCCGATTATGTAATAATAACTTTCATGTATGTATATTATAAACAGCGATATTTAATTATATGAATCACCAAAACATTTCATTCCTGTTTATTTCAAATTTTCGTTCGACATGATGGGATATTCTTCCGTAAAAAAAGAGAAACGACTTCCCGTTTCTACGAGAAATCGCTCCGTTTTATAATTTTTTCAATTTTTCTGCTATCATTTCAAACCAGTCATCAGGCTCTTTTTTGACTTTTATCCTCTCATGCGTAACGGGGTGAGTAAACTCCAATTCCGCACAATGCAGACATTGTCTGTTAAAATAAAGCCTGCTCCCTCCATACATATCATCTCCTGCGAGGGAATGCCCCATACTCGACATGTGCACTCTTATCTGATGTGTACGACCTGTTTCAAGTTCAAATTCAACGTATGTATGACCATACATTGTTTTTATCGCCCTGTAATGCGTTATCGCATTGATTCCGCCCTCTCCCACTTCTCTCTGTATGGTATGCCCCTCTTTCAGTCTGATAGGTGCATTTATCGTACCGCTTCCCGATAACTCTCCCTCACACAATGCAACATATACTTTCTTTACACGCTTTGTAAGATACGTCATGGCAAAACTGCTTTTTGCCGTCAAAACAAGTCCCGATGTATCTTTATCAAGCCTGTTCACCGCTCTGAATGCATAATTCTCCCCTTTTGACCGTGCATAATAAACAGCATAATTTGCCAATGTATCAAGCTGATGTTCTCTCACAGGGTGTACAGGCATAAACGGCGGTTTATTGAATATCAACACTTCATCATCTTCATACACTATCTCAACGGGATTGTTGACAGCAGCTATCTCATTTTCATCTTCGGGCATTCTTATTTCAACCATATCTCCAAAATGCAGTATATCTATACTTCTTATATGCTTTCCGTTGGCAGTTATGCCGTTTTCGGTGCGTTTGAGCTTTATCAAAAGCCTTGATGATACATTACAATGACGCTTCAAAAAATTCTGTACGCTTATTCCGTCAAGTTCTCTTTCCACAACAAATTTCATTCTTTTATCCCGTTTCCTATCAACATCGCATCGCCAAAACTGAAAAATCTGTATTTTTCTTCAACGGCAATTTTATATGCATTCATTACATTGTCAAAGCCTGCAAATGCCGATACAAGCATGATAAGCGTGCTTTCGGGCAGGTGAAAATTTGTTATCAAGCCGTCAAGCACTTCAAATTGAAATCCGGGATAGATAAATATATCTGTCCAACCCTCACTTGCCTTAATACAGCCTTCTTTTTTAGCAACTGTTTCCAATGTGCGACAACTTGTCGTGCCTACGGATATTACTCGACCGCCACTCTTTTTCGTTTCATTGATAAGTCTTGCTGTTTCTTCGGGCAGTTCATAATGTTCCGAATGCATTTTGTGATTTGTCACATCATCAACTTTGACAGGTCTGAAAGTTCCCAAGCCTACATGAAGTGTCACAAATCCTATTTTCACGCCTTTATCCCTTGCTTTCTGCAAAAGTTCCTTTGTAAAATGCAGTCCTGCCGTAGGTGCAGCCGCTGAACCTAATTCACGGCTGTAAACTGTCTGATAACGTTCTTTATCCTGCAATTTTTCATGTATATACGGTGGCAAGGGCATTTGTCCGAGTTTATCGAGGTTTTCAAAAAAACTTCCCTCACACTCAAATTCAACTACCCTGTTTCCGTCATCTTTCACTTCAACGACTGTTGCCGTCATCAAACCCTCTCCAAATGTGAATTTTGCACCCTCTCTTGCTTTTCTGCCGGGCTTTACAAGAGTTTCCCATTTTTTATTTTCCACCTGCTTCAAAAGCAAAAACTCTACATTTGCACCTGTGCCGACTTTCTCCCCGAATATCCTTGCAGGCAGTACCCTCGAATCGTTCAAAATCAGACAGTCACCCTCATGCAGATATTCCAATATATCATAAAAATGTTTATGTTCCAATTTACCCGTTTCCCTGTCCATAACCAAAAGCCTTGAACTGTCACGAGGTTCAATCGGTGTCTGTGCAATCAATTCCTCCGGCAAGTCATAATAAAAATCGCTTGTTTTCATAAAAAAATCCTTTCTTTGAAATAAAAATCAGCAATCAGCAATCATTGCTAATTGCTAACTGCTAATTGCTCATTGATTTAAGTGTTTTTATCTACCTGATGAAATGTTTTCAAATTTCCCGTTTTCTGACTGCGTTTTGCAAGTTCTTCCATGACTTCATCAACGGTTATTCCCTGCTGTGCCATCATGACAAACAGGTGATATATCAAATCCGATATTTCCAAAACGGTTTCTTTATTATCACCGTTTTTTGCGGCAATTATCGTTTCCGAACACTCCTCACCGACTTTTTTCAATATTTTGTCAAGTCCCTTTTCAAACAGGTAACAAGTATATGAACCCTCCTGTTTATTTTCTTTTCTGTCGAGTATCGTCTGATACAAGTTATACAATTCATTATCCATTATTTTTATCCTCCCAGAGTTCATTGAAAAAACATGAATGACTGCCCGTATGACAAGCCGCCCCTGTCTGTTCCACTATGACAAGCAATGTGTCTTTGTCGCAATCGCCCTTTATATCCACAACTTTCTGCAAGTGACCGCTTGTTGCACCCTTATTCCAGAGTTCCTGCCTTGAACGGCTGTAAAACCATGTGTAGCCCGTTTCAAAAGTCTTTCTCATGGATTCCCTGTTCATGTAGGCAAGCATAAGCACTTCATTTGTGCCTTTTTCCTGAATAATTGCAGGCAACAAGTCGGCTTTTTTGAAATAGTCCTCTATAAACTCGTACAACTCAAAAACTCCTTATCCTTTCTTTTTTGCAGCGGCTTTTGCAACCTCGATAGCCCTCTTTAAATCGAGATTTCCCGTATAAATTGCTTTTCCGCTGATTGCACCGTATATGTCGAGTGCCGTCAAGTTCAATATGTCTTTCAGATTTGACACACCGCCCGATGCAATGATATTGCACTTTACAGACGTTTTCAATTCGTCAAGCATGACAAGATTAGGTCCCGACAACATTCCGTCTTTTGAAATATCTGTGAAAATGATATATTTCACTCCTATATCTTCCATACGCTTTGCAAGCTCAATATAATTTATCTCAGATGTATCTGTCCAGCCGTCAGCCGACACCATGCCGTCAAGTGCATCTATACTTACTGCTATCTGTGAAGAATACTTTTTAACTGCCTCTTTCACAAATTCGGGATTTCTTATTGCTGCCGAACCCAATATTACTCTGTCTATGCCGTTTTCAAGATAGAATTCTATCGACTTCATATCTCTGATACCGCCACCGACCTCTATTTTCAAATTACATGACTTTCTGACGTTAAGTATCAAATCACTATTTACTCTTTTGCCGTCTTTTGCACCGTCAAGGTCAACCATGTGCATGAACTCCGCACCCGCTTGTTCAAATTCCTTTGCGGTTTCAACAGCACTCTCCGCTACTTTATGCACGGTAGAATAATCTCCCCTGTACAGTCTTACGCAGTTTCCGTCTTTTATGTCTATTGCAGGCAATACTAACATATATATCAACCTTTCTTTTTAGAGTGGAGTGTTGAGAGTGGAGTTTTGAGAGTGGAGAGTGGAGTTATGGCAATCTCCACTTCATTCTCAATATCCACCTTTATTCTGTGTTTCGATAAAGAGTTCGAGTTTACACAACTGCTTTTCTCTCAAAATCCACTGTTTTTTTATTTTATAAATTCATGACTTGTCAAAGAATTCTCAGTGTTTGGCGAAAAGTCAGATTTTGCATTTGCTCCACTCTCAACTCTCCACACTCCACTCTTATAATAACCCTTTTGTTGACAAAGGCTTGTCGCTTTCCGTCATTTTTACGGCAGCTTTCAAAGCGTGTGCCAATGCCTTATAAATTGCCTCTGTAATATGATGTGAATTTTTTCCGTAACATGACTTCAAATGCAGGGTTATTCCCGAATTATAAGCAAATGCCCTCATAAACTCCTCTGTCATACAGCTGTCATAAGTGCCTATTCTTTCCTCGGGAAATTCCGCATCAAATACAAGAAACGGTCTGCCGCTTATGTCCAATGAACAGAATGCCAATGCCTCGTCCATCGGCACATAAAAAGAACCAAATCTTTCAATGCCGCCCTTGTCTTTGAGAGCCTTGTCAAATGCCTTACCGATTACAATACCTGTATCTTCTATGGTATGGTGACAGTCAACGTGCAAATCTCCAACGGCTTTCACGGTAAGTCCAAATCCGCCATGCACCGAAAATGCCGTAAGCATGTGGTCAAAAAATCCTATGCCCGTTGATATATCCGTTTCACCGCTGTCAAGACAAAGTTCAACGTGTATATCGGTTTCTTTTGTTTTCCTGTCAATTACCGCTGTACGCATTTTCTTTATGCCACCTTTTCCATGTATTGCGAATATAGTATAACTTATTTTTTTCGATTTGTAAACAGAATTTGAACGATTATTTTTTGAAATGCCCGATATTTAACACTTTTGCATAAAATTATATGCCCATATAAACATATTTTTCCACAATGTATTTCTCAAAGTATCTCAAAAACTCGTTGTTTTCGTCTGTACTGCCTGCCGTTATCCTTAAATAATCGGGTTTGAAGTATCTTACAGCTATTCCGTTCTCCAAAAGATATTCGTATATCGACCTTGCAAAATCCATTTTCATAAATACAAAATTCGTGCAGGGCTTGTATATCTCAATCGGCATATCATACCGTTCTTTCAGCGTCATCAAGCCCTCATACAAATCTTTTGTATTCTTTATTATCTCCGCACATCTATCCTGCAAAAGTTCCTTGTGCCGATAAATAACCGTGCCTATCTCCTGAGTGAGAGTGTTCACGTTATAAGGCGATTTTACAGCCTGCAAAGCCCTTGTAATTTTCGCATTTGCAACCGCAAAACCTAATCTTATTGACGCACTGCCTATCGCCTTTGACGCTGTTTTCAGCACAATCAAATTATCATATTCAGCCGTTTCTTTCAGAATGCTCTCATTCCAGAAATCCATATAAGCCTCATCAAGTACGACAAGTGCCTTTACACTTTTCACTAACTTTCTTGCATTTTCGGCAGTAATGCCCTGTCCCGTAGGATTGCACGGATTGGAAAATATCACCATGTCAGCGTTATTTTCATTGACCGTCTTTATCAATTCATCAACATCTATCTGCAAATCAGCCGTTTTCTGATAGGCGATAACCGTATTTTCAGACAATGCGGAATAAAATCGGTACATTGAAAAATCGGGTTCTGCAACAGCAACAATACTGTTTCTTTCAAGCATTGCAGATGCTAATATATAAAGCATTTCATCAGAACCGTTTGTAGCCGTGACATTTTCGGGCGATATGCCGTAATATTCCGCAAAGGCTTTTATCGGTTTTTCGGCTGTCGAATCGGGATAACGGTTAAACGGCATTACATCAATTATATCTTTTATTTCCTGCTTTACTTCTTCGGGCATATTGTAAAAACTTTCATTTGCGTCAAGTCTTATTCTGTAAGTGCCTTTGATTGGCTCATACGGCTCTAAATCCCTTACTTTTCCACACAACTCATACATAATTCAATTAGCAATGTGCAATTAGCAATGTGCAATGATTGCCAACCGCCAATGCCCTTCCTTTCTTAATATTTTTTACAATCTGCAAAAACAATCAGCAATGAACTGCCACACAAATTCATTGCTAATTGCTAACTGCTAATTGCTCATTTATTCAAATCTTACGCCAATGGAATTTGCGTGAGCCGTCAAGCCCTCTGTTTCCGCAAATCTCATTATATCTTCCTTATCTTTTTCAAGGGCATTTTCCGTATAGTAAATGAAGCTTGACTTTTTCACGAAGCTGTCAACGGACAGCGGTGAGAAAAATCTTGCTGTACCGCTTGTCGGCAAAACGTGATTAGGTCCCGCAAAGTAATCCCCCAGCGGTTCGGGTGAATAGTTGCCCAAAAATACGGAACCTGCATTGTCCAACTTGCCTATGTATTCAAGCGGATTGTTACAGCATACTTCAAGGTGTTCGGGGGCTAATTGATTAGCCATTTCAACAGCCTTTTCCATTGTGTCACATACAATAATTACTCCGTAATTTGTCAGAGATGCTTCAATAATATCCTTTCTCGAAAGCATCTGAATTTGTCTTTCAATCTGTGAAACGGTTTCTTCTGCCAGTTTTTCGGAAGTTGTCACCATGATTGCAGACGCTAATTTGTCATGCTCTGCCTGTGACATCAAATCCGCTGCCAAAAATTTCGGGTTTGCGGTTTCATCTGCAAGGACAAGAATTTCACTCGGTCCTGCAATCATGTCTATATCGACATTTCCGTAAAGAAGTTTCTTTGCCGTTGCAACAAAGATATTTCCGGGACCAACGATTTTATCCACTTTGGGAACGCTTTCCGTACCGTATGCAAGGGCTGCTATTGCCTGTGCACCGCCCATTAAAAATACTCTGTCAACGCCTGCAATCGCTGCTGCTGCCATGATATTCGGATTTGGCTTGCCGTCTTTCATAGGGGGAGTTACCATGATAATTTCACCGACACCTGCAATTTTTGCGGGAATTGCATTCATCAATACAGATGACGGATAAGCCGCTGTACCACCGGGAACATATAAACCTACCCTTGCAAGACCTCTGACACGCTGTCCCATGATAACTCCGTTATCTTTGGTAGTAAGCCAGCTTTGCTGTTTCTGACGGCTGTGGAAATCTCTGATATTATCAGCGGCTTTCTTGAGAGTTACAATAAATTCAGGCTCGCACTCCGCAACTGCCGACATGATTTCATCTTTTGATACTTCAAAATTTTCGGGTGCTTTGCCGTCAAATTTTATCGTGTATTCTCTTACGGCTTTATTTCCGTTTTCACGCACGTTATTGATAATTTCCGTAACGACTGCCGTTACATCATTGTTTGTATTTCTGCTTCTCTCCTCTATCTTTGAGAGAAATTCAACTTCATTTTTACCGTCTGCTTTGATAATATTTATCATTGTAATTTCTTCCTTTCTTCGTCCATTTTATTGGCAAGGGTTTCAATTTCTCTCTTGCGGAGTTTCAAGCTTGCATTGTTGGCAATCAGCCTTGCCGAAATCGGGGCAACATTATCTTCTATTATGACAAGTCCGTTTTCTTTTAAAGTAGAGCCTGTTTCAACGATGTCAACGATTGCGTCTGACAAGCCCAAAAGCGGGGCAAGCTCAACAGAACCCTCTATTTTGATAATTCTGATATCCATGCCCTTTCCCTCAAAGAAATGTCGGGTGACATTCGGATATTTTGTGGCAATCGTCTTTTCATTGTAGCCTGCAAAAAAGTCTTTGCCTGCCTTTCCTGCAAGGGCAAAACGGCACTTTCCAAAGCCTAAATCCAATATTTCATAAAAACTCCTGCCGTTTTCCATAATGGTGTCTTTTCCGACAACTCCCAAATCGCATACACCGTTTTCAACATAAGTGATAACATCTGCCGCTTTTGCAAGGACAACTTCTATTTCACCGTTTCCGATGGGCAATATTAAACGTCTGCCCTTTTCTCTGACGGCTGTACAGTCATAGCCTGCACTTTCCAATAAACTTACTGTATCTTTTTCAAGTCTGCCTTTTGTTAAAGCTATTCTTAATGGTTTCATACATTGATACTCCTTATTTCTTCACCGACTATCACAAGCTTTTTGATACCCCTTGCTTTTGCATATTCAAAAGCCTGTTCTTCCGTTTCAAAAACGCTGTTTTCACCTAAAATATGAGCCTGTGCAAGATTTGACGTATATTTTATCGCCTCTACTTCATAGCCCTTTTCACTATGTACGAGTATATCGGGATTATTGCTTGCAGGAACGTTTCCTCTCTTTAACATCACTCTTGCAAGGTCATCTACATTGATGCCAAATCCGATAGCCGGTGACGGTGCATCAAAATTACTTAAAAGATTGTTATATCTTCCGCCAATCAATACAGGCTCGCCCGAACCCAATACATATCCGCTGAAAACAATATCGCTGTAATAGTCGTTTCTCTGGACAAGTCCCAAATCTATAATCAATCTGTCACCGAGATTATATAAAGCCAAATCATTATATATCTCACGCACATATTCAAGCGTTGCCAATGCTTCTTTATCGTCACACATACTATATGCTTCATCAAGTACATCTATTCCTCCGAACATGGCAGGCAATTTCCTTATAATATTGACATACTGTGTCTGTTCCAACCTGTCAAGTACTGTATTCAATGCAGAGTAGTTCTTTGATTCTATATAAAATCTGATTTCCTCACGTTCCTCATCTGTAACGGGCAATTTTTTGGCAAGCGACTTGAAAAATTCCGCATGACCTATCTCAATTCTGAAATCGGGAACACATTTGGAAAGTGCTTCTATTGCCGTTGTGATGACTTCCAAATCTGCCCTTTTTCCCTTTGCACCGATAAGTTCCACACCTGTTTCCATAACTTCGTTACTTCTGCCCGTCAAGCCCAAGTTATTTCTGTAAACTCTCTGATTGTAATAAAGCCTTATCGGCTGAGGCATATTCTTCAATCTCGTTGAAACCATTCTCGCAATAGGCAAAGTCGAATCAGGTCGCATAACCATCAATCTGCCCTTTGCGTCACTCATCTTATACATATTTTCCATCGGTATTCCCGAAAGTTCTTCCGTGAATACTTCATAAAATTCGATACACGGAGTAAGCACTTCATGAAATCCCCTGTGTGAAAAAACCTTTCCCAATATGCTTGATACCGTTCTGTTGGCAAGGCATTCTTCAAACAATAAATCCTTTGTACCCTCGGGGGTAATCTTTGAATAATTTTTCATATATCCCTTTTTTCATTCCTTTCAAAAACACTTTATCGTAGTAAAGTAGTAACATGATAACATATTAACACAACTTTGTCAATAGCTTTTCGTACTAAAAAATTATACTATTTCACAAAATATTTGTCAATCAATTTTCATTCTGCTATTGACTTTTGACAGGTCTTATTGTAAAATGAAAATGCTTTTCAAATTCAGAAAGGAGTTTTTTCATGTCAAACAGCTACAAAACCAAACAAAAAGACGCTGTACTTAAATACATGATAGACCATAAAGACACTCATGTTACAGTCAATCAAATAAGTGATAACTTTGCAGAAAACGGCACGCCTGTCGGGGTTACGACCATTTACAGACATCTTGAAAAACTGCTCGAGGAGGGCTTTATCAGAAAATACACGGTTGACGGCAGTTCAAGTGCGTGTTTTCAGTATAACGACAATCAGAAATGCCGTGAACACTTTCACTTGATGTGCGAAAAATGCGGTTGTCTGATACATCTTGAATGCTCTCACCTCAACGAACTTTCACAGCACATTTTTTCCGAACACGGCTTTCAAATCAACCCATTCAGAACCGTTTTCTACGGAAAATGCAGTTGTTGCCTTGATAACGAAAAAAAGATAGGAGATAAATCATGAAAAAAATCATATCTGTAATCCTCTGCATGGTGGTAGTTTTATTTTCACTCTACTCATGCGGAAAAGAGGAAACCAAAAAAACAGACGGGAAATTGAACATAGTCGCAACGATATTTCCACCTTACGACTTCGCCAAAAATGCAGGCGGTGATTTTGTCAATGTTTCAATGCTTTTGAAACCGGGCATGGAAAGCCACAGCTATGACCCCACTCCGCAGGATATTATTAAAATTCAGGAATGCGACCTGTTTATATATACAGGCGGAGAGTCTGACGAATGGGTAAATGACATACTGGAATCGGGCGACAGAAAGCCTAAAAAAGTGATTGCCATGATGGATATAGTCGATACTGTTGCGGAAGAAATCGTGGAGGGCATGGAAAAAGATGATGATGACGGTGACGAAATAGAATATGATGAACACGTCTGGACCTCTCCCGTCAATGCATCTCTCATTACAAGAAAAATATCGGAAACTCTCTGCGAACTTGATAAAAAGAATGCCGATTTTTTCAAAAAGAAAACTTCCGAATATTGCCAAAAGCTCTCGGAACTTGACAATGAATTCCGAAGTGTCGTTGAAAATGCAAAAAGAAAAACGCTTGTTTTCGGTGACAGATTTCCTTTCAGATACTTTGCCGATGAATACGGATTGAAATATTATGCCGCATTTCCGGGCTGCTCCTCGGAAACAGAACCAAGCCCCAATACAATTTCATTTTTGATTGACAAAGTGAAACAGGAAAAAATACCTGTTGTATTTTCCATAGAGTTCTCTAATGGAAAGGTTGCAGACACTATATCTGAAAGTACAGGTGCGAAAAAACTCACTTTCCACTCCTGCCACAACGTCACCCAGGAACAGTTTGACAGCAATATCAGTTATCTTTCTTTGATGCACGACAATGTAACGGCTTTAAAGGAGGCTCTTAATTAAAATGGCTCTCATTAAATGCGAAAATGTTTCGTTTTCATACGAGAATACAAGCGTTATCAAAAACTTGAATTTTGAGGTAAATCAAGGTGACTATCTCTGTATCGTGGGCGAAAACGGCTCGGGCAAAAGTACTCTTATCAAAGGCATTCTCGGTTTAAAATCTGCCGCTGACGGAAAAATCACTCGTGGTGACGGACTTAAAGCAAATGAAACAGGCTATCTCCCCCAGCAGACTCCCGCACAAAAAGATTTTCCTGCAAGTGTATATGAAGTCGTGCTTTCGGGCAGACTTAACAGCAGAGGTCTAAAGCCTTTCTACTCCAAAAACGACAAAAAAATTGCCCGTGAAAATATAAAGCGTCTTAATATAGAACATCTTGAAAAAAGAAGTTACCGTGATTTATCGGGCGGTCAACAGCAGAGAGTTTTATTGGCAAGAGCTTTGTGTGCAAGCAAAAAAATTCTTTTGCTTGATGAACCCGTCACGGGACTTGACCCCATCGTCACCGAAGATATGTACAAACTCATTGATGAACTCAACAAAAAAGAAAGCATTACTATTATAATGGTTTCACACGATATAAAATCATCTGTAAAATATGCAAGCCATATCTTGCACCTCAACGGTGATAACACTTTTTTCGGTACTGCTGACGATTATATCAAAAGTCCTGTCGGTAAATCTTTCTTTTCGGAGGATATTCAAAATGTTTGATGAAATTATCAAAATGTTTTCATACAGCTTCTTTGTTCGTGCAGTCATAGGCGGCTCTCTGATTGCACTTTGTGCCGCACTTCTGGGAGTAAGCCTCGTTCTCAAAAGATACTCCATGATAGGTGACGGCTTATCCCATGTGGGATTCGGGGCATTGGCAATAGCTGCCGCTGTCAATGCCGCAGCACCTCTTGAATTTGCTATTCCCATAGTTGTAATAGCCGCCTTTTTTCTCCTGCGTATCAGCGAAAACAGTAAAATTAAAGGCGATTCCGCAATAGCTGTCATTTCAACTGCCTCTCTTGCCATAGGTATCACCGTTGCCACCATGACCACAGGCATGAATACCGATATTAACAGCTATCTTTTCGGAAGTATCATAGCCATGTCACAAAAAGACATTATAATATGTATAATTCTCTCCGCAATAGTAATAATAATGTACATATTCTTCTATAACAAAATTTTTGCCGTCACTTTTGATGAAAGCTTTGCAAGGGCTACGGGTACAAAAGCCAATATCTATAATATGATAATTGCTTTCCTTACAGCACTTACTATCACCGTCGGCATGAAAATGATGGGTTCTCTGCTGATTTCCAGCCTGATTATATTCCCTGCCATAACCTCCATGCGTATTTGCAGACGCTTTAAAACGGTTGTCATCTGTTCCGCTGTCATTGCCGTGCTTTGCAGTATTTCGGGATTGATATTATCTTATCTCTATAACTCTCCCACAGGGGCAAGTATCGTAATTACAAACGTTTGTTTGCTCATCATTTTCAGCATTATAGGCAGTATTTCAGATAAAATAAACGCAAAAAAGTTTTCAAAATAGCCAAATTTCATTATATTCCTATATGAAATCCGCTCACATTCACAAACGTGTCTTAATTTTACCAAAAATATTTGAAATAAAGCTTGTTTTTACGGAATAGATGTGGTAAAATATTTTAAAGATGTGGTAATATTTTGGACTTATCACATGAATTATATCCTTTTCCGTCTAAGGAAAGGCATATAGAAGAATATTTTTATATTTTAAGGGGGTATTTTTTATGTTCTGGGAAAGATTTTACAATCTCTGCCTTCGCAATGGAAAAAGACCGAATCCTGTTGGCAAAGAAATAGGACTCTCCTCCGGAATCATAAGCAAATGGAAAAATGGTGGTATTCCTAATGGCGAAACTCTTATGAAACTCGCAAGGTACTTCAATGTTTCCACAGACTATCTGCTCGGTTTAAGCCCGTACATTCAAATCAATGGTGAACTTGTCGCTATGGAGTACACGGACCTTGAACTTAAAAAGCAGATTGAAGAAAATTCCGCAAAACTCAACAATAAGGGACTTACAAAATTATCCGAATATGCAAAGGATCTTGTAAGCTCGGGAAATTATCAGGCAGAAAATTGATTTTTTAGTATTTTTATTTTAATCGGTCATTAAAAAAAACAGCCGACTTTGTGTTTTTACAAAGCCGGCTGTTTTATTATTCTATCAGTTAGTAACTTTCAGGTCTATATATTTCTTTGCAACTGTTCCGCTGCTGTCCTTGACCTTTATGCAAACTTGATAAGTTGTCGCTTTCATAGGAGTGAATATGACACTGCTGTTTGACTTGAAAGACTGTTTTGTTGTCCATGAAGTGTCGCTTGTCTTTTTAACGTAAACTGCGTATGTATAGGGTGATTTTCCGCCTGTTGCAGAACACTTTGCAGTAACCTTTGCACCAAGCTTTACAGATGTTGCAGAAATCGT
Organism: uncultured Eubacteriales bacterium; assembly: GCA_900317795.1. Classification (GTDB taxonomy): domain Bacteria; phylum Bacillota; class Clostridia; order Oscillospirales; family Acutalibacteraceae; genus UBA1213. Next base: position 20,190 of record ONIF01000003.1, read on the forward strand.
TGATGTATTTTTCAAAGATGTATCTTTTACCGTAACGTCAAAATACTTCTTTGCTATCGTTCCGTCACTGTCCTTGACTTTGACACACACTTTATATGTCGTTGCCTTTGCAGGTGTGAATACTACACTGCTGTTTGATTTAAAGTTCTGCTTCGTTGTCCATAAAGTATCACTTGTCTTTTTAACGTAAACTGCGTATGTATAAGGTGCTTTTCCGCCTGTTGCAGAGCAGTTTGCAGTTATCTTACTGCCCAGATTTATCGTTGTTGCAGACAATGTTGAATTATTTGTCAATGCACTTGTTGACGTTACCGTCACTTTGGTGACTGCCGTTATATCCGACTTGCTGTCAACTCCGTTTACGGCTATTGTATAAGTACCTGTTTTTGTGGGTGTCCATGTGAATGTATTGGAAGTGGAAGCCGATTTTGTTTTTCCGTCGGAAGTTGTGAATGCATATTTCACCGTTCCTGTATTGGAAGTTGCTTTTGCAGTAAAAGTAACCAACTGATTTACACCGACTTTGCTTGCAGACGGGGTAAGCGTCAATGTAAGACTGCCTGTGGATTCGGGCAAAACTCCCAATGCACCGTTTGTAAACAGCTTTTTATCCGTTGCTTTCATTAAAAGTCCCGCACCTGTCGGATACTGCACACCACTGTTATTATTGAAAATAACCCTTACATCTCCCGTGAATTTGCTCGGAAATTCGTATGTCCAGAAATCGCCCTCATCTGTCATTGCCTCACCGGGCCAGGTTGCATTGTTTACAACACTGCTTCCGCTCTCGTCATATACATAACAATATACCTTGCCCCATTTATAAGTTGAATTGTCAAATACAACTCCGCCCTTGTTCAATGTGGGATAGTCCGAAACGGGAGCTTTCTTTGAATAGATAAAACTCTTTGTCTTTGCAGTACCGTCAGCGGCTGTTGCTGTTACCGTCACTGTAACATCACTGCCTGTTGCTGTCAACGCACCTATCGAAATCCCCTTTGAAGTGCCTGTAAATGAGCCTGTAACGTCCTCAGATGTCGTGTATTTAACACTGCTTGCACCCTCTGCCGTTATCGTTACATTTGTTTTATTCGTCATAAATACATTCTTTTCATCAGCCGTCTTTGCATTTACTCTTAAAACTGTCGGCTGTTCGGGATTGACTGTACCGTAATCCACTGTCGGATTATATACAACTGCTATACCGTCAGCATTTTTAACTGTACCCTTGATAGTGCCACCCGATACGGTGAATTTTTCGCCTGTCACCTGGTCGGTATATGTGCCGTCTGTCATTCCCACACTCAACGAAACCGCTCCGGGACCTTCTCCACGAACTATTACAATGCCCGTCTTGCCACGCACATTATATGCCGTATTGCCCGAACTTCCCAGCTTTTCACTCTGTCCTACAAAGAAATTTCTGAACCTGTTAGCCGCTACAACTGCGGGGTCTGCCCATGTAAGAGTACCAACGTCACCTAATTGTGTCTGCTCTCCGCCAAGATTTTCAAGTATCGTTGCATAAGTCTGTCTTGATTTGGAAACATCTCCTGCAAGTATGTCCTTTGAATAATACGGTCTTGCAAAGAACAAGCCCGTTGCATCTTTTCTTGATGCCAATATTGCCCAGGTCTTTTTAATATCGGAGTCATTCGCATCATAAGACGAGCCACCGCCCATATATGTGTCATGCGATTCTGCCCACATTACCGCATGGTCGGCTTTTCCGTGCATATATCCGCAATATCCCGAAGTTGCCAACGCATTCACAGAACCATTCGACATTTTACTCAAATAATAATTTTCCGCATTGGTATCATCTATTCTGTTAAGAACCTCACCATAGAAATATATTCCGTCATAGCCGTTTTTCTGTTTGTAATAAGCCCTTGCACCGTCAAGGACTACGTCCCAGAAATTACTTGCAAATGCGGCACTGTCTTTCGGTGTTTCAATATGCTTTGCAGCGTCAAATCTGAAACCGTCTGCACCGCAGTCAATACATTCTTTCAAAAGTCCCAATACCATCTGCTGTACTTTGCTGTCACCTGTATTCAAATCGGGCATACCCATATTTC